>CAKUKW010000177.1 GCA_934663885.1 uncultured Tidjanibacter sp. | reverse complement strand
CTCTTATAGCATTCGTAGTGGCTGCGCCTGCCGCATGGCTTATCTGCCGGACATGGGTGAAAAGTTTCGAGTACCAGGCTCACATACCCGCTTGGATATTCATAGCTTCCCTGCTCGCAGTACTGATAATCAATATTGTGATAATTTCTGCCCGCAGCTACAAATCGGTCACGGCCAATCCCGTCGACTCGATAAGCTCCGAATAACCCGGAACGGGCAAACAGGCAGCTTAGATGCAGAAGAATATTTACATGAAACATAAGGTACAGCACAATGGCAAATCCGCTTAATATAAAGTCGTTCTTCAAATTCCTTAGCAGGAACAAGCTCTATACGGCCATAAATATAGTCGGCCTATCGGTGTCGCTCATGTTCGTGATACTGGCCGCGTTGTATGCGTATAAGGAAACATCTGTCGACTCGTGGCACGAAAAAAAGGACAGGATATACGTACTCGGCGACGAAGATTATATGGGAGCCTCATACGGTATCCAGCCTTACCTGCTCGGCCGATATCCGGAAATAGAAAAAATGGCGGCCGTGGGAATAGATGAACAGATGCAGGTCACCATTAACGGCGAAAAAACCAGCGCCAATATTATGTATGCCGACAGTACGTTCTTCGATCTGTTCGACTTCAGATTAATTGAAGGCGACGGACCGCAGATACTCAAAACGACTTCTCAGGCAATAGTGTCCGGAAATTACGCCCGCAAGGTATTCGGTATCGAAAGCCCTGTCGGGGCCGTAATAGATATAGAAGGACTTTTCACGGTTTCCGTTGCGGGGATAATGGACAATATGGGTAATACTGTTTTCCCCTCAAGCGATATTATAGTTAGCGTTCACAACCTTCCTAAACTCAATTCCTCTGTAGGGGACGGGCTGAACAACGTCGGCGGTGTCGTTCAATTCATGCTCGAGAGCGAAGGTAGCGACCTGCCATCCAAAAAAGCCGAAATACTCGAATACTTCAAGACATTCTTCTGGATATACGAGAAGGGTTGGTCAACCGACGTAAGCCTGACACCATTCAGCGAGATCTATTTTTCGGAACTGGATTCCTCGGGCGGCTAGAGGCAGGGGGACAAGTCGATGCTGATCCTGCTTACGGCGATAGCTCTTATCATCCTCGCCTTCGCCGTACTCAATTACATAAACCTTACGGTAGCCCAGACCGGTTTCAGAGCCAAAGAAATGGCCACCCGGGAATTCCTTGGCGCCTCGCAATCGGAAATATTCGTCAGGTTCATGCTCGAGTCCATACTGATGTGCGCCGTGGCGTTCGTGTTGGGCCTGCTTCTGGCAGGCGCTTTCCAGCATACCATCGGTAATATGCTCCAGACAAAAATTGACGTCTGGGGGAACCTTTCCTGGATATCTGCAGGAATAGCTGTACTTTTCATAACCCTGCTCGGTGGAATAGCGGGAGTAATTCCCGCCATACACATAACGCGCTACAAGCCGATAGACGTTGTAAGGGGCACGTTCCGACAGCGCAGCAAGATGGTATTCAGCAAGATATTCATAGTTTTCCAGAACGTCATCACTATTACCCTCATAGCGTGCTCGCTGACCATAATGCTGCAGATCAGCCACCTGATGAACGTCCCGCTGGGATATAATACGAAGAATATAATGTATGTCGATATCTGGCCGATAGCACAGGATGTCCCGAAAAGGAACTCTTTCGCCAGCGAAGTCGAAAACCTCGCAGGCGTAAAAAGGGTGTCGCTGTCGAGCAGCTACCCGCTTTACGGCGGCAACAACAATACCCGAACGGACAGTAAAGGAAAAGAGACGGCTTTCCAGATATTCGACGCCGACTCGGTATTCTTCGACATGATGGGGCTGAAGATCATAAAGGATAATAAAGTCGCGTCCGGAGACGGATATTGGGTGAATGAAAGGCTGTTTAAAGAGCTGGAGATACCGGAAGATTCAGAATATTTCGAATTCGGCGAAGAAAGGCCGCTTATTTACGGCGTGATTGAGGACTTCAAATTATGGAACGCCCTGCAAATAGAGGAAAGGGTTATAATCACCCGTCAGTTGCCTCGCGACTATGGGTTCTTATGGGGGTTGCTGGTTGAAGTGCAGGGTGATAAAGCGGCGACTTTCAACGAAATAAAAGAGACTTACGAAACTATGTTCGAGCGGGAATTCGACGCCCATTACATCGAGGACGAGCTGTATGAGAGCTATGGGGACCAGCGCAGGGTTTACCACCTGATTTCCATGTTCGCGATTATAGGAGTGGTAATATCCATGCTCGGCCTGCTGGCTATGTCGACATACTACATTCAGCAGCGCGCCGGCGAGATAGCCATACGCAAGGTGTTCGGTTCGACCCGCAGGGAAGTGTTTAACAGGCTCGTGCGCAATTTCCTGAAGCTGGTGCTCATCGCTTTTGTTATTGCGGTTCCCGTAATATGGTACCTGATGCGTGAGTGGCTGGCGCAGTTCCCCTACAGGATAAACCTTTCGCCATGGATATTCCTGGCGGCGGGTGCGTTGGCTATGCTTATAGCGGCCGTTACGGTGATGTGGCAGAGCGGCAGGGCCGCAAACGCGAACCCGATAGATTCGTTGCACAAAGAATAACCCCCGGAAGTAATTAAATGTTTACATGAATTCAATATAAAATGCCGCGAAAGAGCGGAACCGAAAGGTAAAAACGGAAAGGAAGATGAAAAATTTCATATACGCATTGAGGTATTTCCTTAAATCGGGAAGCAGTAATGTGGTAAGGATCTTCTCACTTGCCATAGGTATACTTGTTGGCATGACCATATTTTCCCTGGTTACTTTCAACCTGACTTTCGACCGTTTTATCCCGGATAGGGAGCGGGTTTTCCAGATGTGGACCGATGCGGAAGGAATTACCGACGCCGGAAGTTCCATGGTAGCCCCTATAGCTCCACATCTACAGATGGAAATGCCCCAGGTCGAAGCGGCGACAAGGTTGTGGTGGGAAGGCGAATCCACACTCCAACTCGATGAAAAAGTTTTCGCGGCCGATTCAAGATATGTAGACTCTATGTTTTTCGATGTGCTCGACTACGGGGTTCTTCGCGGCGATGCGCGGACTATTCTCGCACAGAAGGGTAGCGTGATGATTTCGCAGTCGCTGGCTAAACGGATATTCGGGAACAGCGACCCCGTAGGAGAGCAACTTATTTTCAACGAGACAACCCCGGTTACGGTGGGAGGGATTTTCCGCGATATTCCCGCCAATACATGGCTTGAGAGTTTTGACCTGCTCCTTTCTTTCGAGGATATGCCCTACCCCGCAGACTGGGAAAGCTGGGATTCATACCCGACATTTATAAAACTGGCCGAAGGGAGCAGTATTTCTGAAGTCCGGTCGGGACTCGACGATTTTTTCGAACGGCACGGACAAACCGACAAGATGCGGGAATGGAAACAGTCATATTATTTCCTGCCGATAACGAAATCCAATACCACAGGAAACGACACCAGGCAGATATCCCTGCTTATGGCGGCAATAGGTTTCCTGGCCTTCTTTATCGCCTGCATGAATTATATCCTTATATCTATATCACTGCTGGCCCGCAGGAGCAAAACTATTGCCACCCTCAAATGCAACGGGGCGCGGCAAAAAGATATAACGGCAATATCTCTGTGGGAGACGGCCATGATAGTGATAGCCGCCCTTTTGATAGTTATCGTAATTATACTGATGATGGAAAACCTGATAGCGAGACTGACGGGAGTGGCCGTAGCAGACCTGTTCGCAATGGAAAGGGTATGGACCCCGCTGGCTCTGATCGTATTGACATTTGTTATCGCGGGATTTATTCCGGCGCGGATTTTCGCATCGGTCCCGGTTACCATGGCGTTCAGGGAAGCGAAGTCGGGTCGTAAAGGCTGGAAGCAAACACTCCTTTTTATACAGCTGACGGCGGCTACCCTGGTAACGGCATTCCTGCTTATAACTTTCAAACAATACGATCATATTTCCCGGGGAGATTTCGGATATGATCCGCAGGATGTGGTCATACTTTCTCCCCTGAGAGCGTCATGCACCGCTGTAGAAGCTTTCAAGAGCGAGCTTATGTCGATGCCTGAAGTTATGAGCGCAGGAATCAGCGGATATATCCCTATCGAGGGTTTCGGTGGTAATCCGGCGTATGACGAGAATACCGGCGAACTGCTTTTCTCATGCCGTTACGGAACCATGGATGATACATACATGAAGACCATGGGTATGGAAATAGTGGAAGGGCGAGGTTTCTTGCCGGGAGAATCGCCATATAGCGTAATTATAAACGAGAAATACGCCGAGGAACGCGGATGGACCGATAATCCCGTAGGTAAACAGATAAGGGACGGCAGCAGCCCGGTGCCCCCGTTCTTCACAATAGTTGGTGTAGTGAAAGACTTCTGGACCGACTATACAGGTACCAAAAAACCGCTTGTGTACCACCCCATGACATCATGGTGGAATGACACCGATCCTGAAGAGCCTATTAAAAGCGGGTATATTATGATAAAGCTGTACGGCTCCTCGCCGCAGGTCATGACCATACTGGAAG
>CAKUKW010000176.1 GCA_934663885.1 uncultured Tidjanibacter sp. | reverse complement strand
CTATTGCTACCTCGCGTGACCCGGCACCCGCAGACATGGCCCCCACCCCGCAGCTCACACCGAGCAGGGTAGCGGTTTTCTTGTAAATGATATCCAGGTAGAGGCCGCGTGTCATCTCGCGCTTTTCGTTGGCGTCCATCTGCATCAGCTCCCCTTCCGCCATAGACGAAACGGTCGCTATGATATAGGAAACTATGTCTATCTGCCCGCTCTCCATTCCCGCCGCGAAGGCCCTCGCAAGGATATAGTCGCCAGCCAGCACCGAAACGCGTGTATTCCACCGGCTATTCACAGAGGCCCTGCCATGACGGGTATCCGAATCGTCGACGACGTCGTCGTGAACCAGCGATGCGGTATGCACCATCTCGACCAGCATCGCGCCCATATATGTCCGCTTGGAAAGAATTCCTGTCCGCGAATTTATCCCCGCGAGTAGCATTACGAGCATAGGGCGAAGCCCCTTCCCGCGGGAGGAAAGAATGTAATCTATGATCTCTTCTACGAAACGGCTGTCGCTGCTCAGCGCGCTGCGCATGAACTCGTCGTACTTGAGCATATCGTCCTTTAGGGGTTCGCGTATTTTATTTATTATATCCATCCGCAAAACAGATTTATATTATAATTTATCGAGCTGTCTACCCTTTTTGCCTGCTGATACAATCGACAAGGTGATCGTTTACAAAGCCTGTCGCCTGCAGGTGGGCATAACAAATTGTAGAGCCGAAGAATTTAAAGCCCCGCCGTTTCATATCCCTGCTCATCGCATCGGATTCGGGGGAAGTAGCGGGAGCTCCGCAGTATGATTTAAGGGCGTTTACTATAGGCTGTCCATTCGGGAAAAATGAAATCGTATAATTATAAAAGCTGCCAAACTCCTTTTGGATTTCAATAAACAGCCTCGCGTTTGTAATTGCCGACCTGATCTTAAGGCGGTTTTTGATTATCCCGTCGAATTTCGTTAACCTCTCGACATCCGCTTCGGTCATCTGTGCTACTTTGGCGACATCGAAGTTATGGAATGCTTTGCGGTAACCATCGCGTTTCCGGAGAATGGTTATCCAGCTCAACCCCGCCTGTGCGCCCTCCAATATTAAAAATTCGAACAGTACCTTATCGTCAGTAACAAGCCTGCCCCACTCCTCATCATGGTATTTTATATACAACTCGTCAGTCCCGCACCAACCGCATCGTCCGTTTACTAAATCTTCCATATTTTAATATTTTACAAATAAATCGGTTGCCTAAACGTACAAGACGGGCAAGCCGGGTTATGTTATGCCAAGGCGCATCCTACTATTCTGAAAATGTAGAGAAAGCCGAAGCGGAGGGTCGGCTCGTTCGAACTATTCTGAGCACATACCATATTCTGCAAATGTAAGACAATATGGAGGAAAAGCTATAAAAACAGAAAAGTAACTTGGGCGGCACCTGCAGGTTTTCGGCATTTTTTCGTTACTTTGCGTTTTATATCCGGAATCTGCTTAAAATATATTGGATTATTGAAAAAGATTCCAACTATCCTGACGGAAATTATGAATAAAACGCTCACGCAAAAATATCCATGGCTGCCCTATGTTTCGGCCATATTGATCTTCCTCGTCGTTTCGGTGCTTTATTTCGCGCCCCAGTTCCGCGGTGAGGTGCTCGACATGCACGACGTCACACAATATGTAGCCTCCAGCGGCGACATCGAGCAACATGTGGAAGAATACGGCGAAGACCCGCAATGGACGGGCAACTCCTTCGGAGGAATGCCTTCGTACATGATCAACTTCAAGGTGCACTCCCTGCTTATCCGAAAGCTTTCGAAGCTTCCGGTAAACGTTATGGGGGAGCCGGCCATTCTGATATTCACGGCCATGCTTTTCTTCTGGCTCATGCTGCTGCTGATAGGCGTGAATCCTTGGGTGGGCATAATACCGTCGCTGGCCTACGGACTGTCGACCTATACGATACTGATAATAGGGGCGGGACACATAAATAAAGTGTGGGCCATGGCCTATATCCCGCTGCTGATGGGCGCCGTATGGTATACTTACCGCTCGAAAGAGTGGAAGGGACTGCTCTTCGGCGGGTCGCTGGCGGCGCTGGCCGCCTCGCTCGAGATATCGGCCAACCACCCGCAGATAACGTGGTATTTCCTGCTCGTTATCGCGGCCCTTGCGATAAACGAATTCATCAATGCATATAAGAAAAAGTCGCTGGGCCGTTTCGGCAAGGCGACCGGAGTGCTGATTATAGCGGCTGCCATGGCTGTCGCATCCAATGCCGGCACCCTTTATTATACCGCCCAGCACACGGGCGACACTACCCGCGGGGGAACCGAACTTTCAGGCCAACAGCTTACAAAAGCCGAGCAGAGAGGATTAGACCTCGAGTACGCCACTGCATGGAGCTACGGCCGTACCGAAAGTTTCAATATGCTGATCCCCGACCTTATGGGGGGGGCGACCGACAGGGGATTTTCCGCAGACGGGCCCGTCGCCCGGTCGTTAAGGCCTTACGGGCAATCTGCAATAGCCACCCAGCTACCCGGTTACTGGGGCGACCAGCCTGGGACTGCGGGACCGACGTATATTGGAGCGGTGATGCTTTTCCTGGCGGTATTGGCAATGTTCGTACTGCCCGGGAGCAAAAAATGGTGGCTTTTCGCGGTCAGCATCCTGGCGCTGTTCCTCTCGTGGGGCAGCAATATGATCTGGTTCACGGAGCTTTGTTTCAAAATATTGCCGGGATATAACAAATTCCGGGCTGTATCCACCGCGCTGGTCATAATCCAGTGGAGCGTTCCGGTGCTCTCGGCCCTTATACTCTCGCAGATATGGAGGGCGAAAGCCGGTAAGAAACAACTTTTCCGGGGCGTAAAATGGGCGCTCGGCATCACGGGCGGCATCGCACTGTTTTTCGCGCTGTTCGGTGGAATGCTGTTCAGTTTTTCTTCGCCGTACGACGCAGGGTTACCTAATGAGGTAGTGGCCGCAATGCATAGGGAAAGGCTCATGATGCTCCGCGCGGACGCATGGAGGTCGTTCATATTCGTCGCCCTGAGCGCTGGAGTGGTCATCCTCTTCGCCGCCGACAAGATTAAGCGTGGCGTTCTGGTCGCGCTTATGGCGGTACTGGTCTGCGCCGACCTTATACCCGTCGACATGAGGTACCTTTCATGGAGCGATTTCGTACCCAAAAGGAAAACCGAACTGCTCCCGACCGAAGCCGACAAAACGATAATGCAGGACAAGGAGTTGGGTTACAGGGTTGCCGACCTTACCACCAACCCGTTCAGCGACGCCCGGGCATCGTATTTCCACCGCTCCATAGGGGGGTACCACGGCGCAAAGCTCCAGCGTTACCAGGATCTCATTGACCGCCACCTGTCGCAGATGAACATGGAGGTCTACGACATGCTCAATACTAAATACTTTATCGTCGCCGACCGCAACACGGGAATAGCGCAGGTGCAGTTGAACGACGAGGCCAACGGCCCCGTGTGGTTCGTGGAGACGGTGCTTATGGTGCACAGTCCCGATGAGGAGATCGCTGCGCTCGAGAGCATGGATACCAAACGCGAGGCGGTCGTGGACGTCGAAAAGTTCGGTGATATGCCCGTCGGGATGAAAACGGCCGCCGACCCGGACGCATACATAATTCTCACCGGCTATAAAACGAACCACCTCACCTACGAATACTCTTCGTCCGTGCCGCAGACAGCGGTATTCTCGGAAATATTCTACGACAAGGGCTGGACTGCCTACATAGACGGTGAAGAGGCGCCATACTTCCGTACAGACTACGTGCTGAGGGGAATGAATCTTCCCGCGGGTAAACATACGGTAGAATTCAGGTTCGCCGCCCCGAACTTTGCCACCGTATCTGCCGTGACTTTCATATTCTCGCTCCTCATATTATTGGCTTTCGCGGGGGCTTCAGTCCTGCTGATACTCGATTGGAGGAAGCATAAAAAACAACTTAAAGCGTAACCCGCCATGGCAAGAAAGCCCGAAAACCAAAAGAGCCTTGAGAGGAAAGTCCGCAATTCATACGCGATCTCGACCATCAGCATCGCCCTCGTACTGTTCCTGCTGGGAAGCGTCGGATACCTGATACTGGGCGCGATGAAAGTCACCGACTCCATTAAAGAGGGAATAACCATCTACGTAATGCTCAAGGACAAGGTGTCCGACGAAAAGACTGCAGAAGTGGGCCTGCGCCTGCGGGACCTGGAAGAGGTGCGCGAAGCGAAATTCGTTTCAAAAAAAGAGGCCGCCAACGACTTCAGGGATGTTATCGGCAGCGATTTCGAGAATTTTCTTTCGTACAATCCCCTACCCGACTCTTACGAGATCGGCCTGTATGCGGAGTATTCAGACAATGAGCATATCAGGGAGCTGGAAAAGAAAGTATCTGCGTGGAGCGAGGTCGACGAAGTGTTTTACCAGCGTAATGTGGCCGAGCAGGTTGGCTCCAATGTCAACCGTTTCAACCTGGTAATGATACTTTTCGGCGGGGCGCTCCTGATTATCGCCCTCATCCTGCTCAACAATACGATAAGGCTCACGATATATTCCAAGCGCTACCTTATTA
>CAKUKW010000175.1 GCA_934663885.1 uncultured Tidjanibacter sp. | reverse complement strand
ATGCCGGCAGAACTCTTACCGGCAGCCCGGCCTGTCACTCAATTGAAGTTCAAATATTAAAATGAGGGGAGCGGATTGATTTCTTCCTTAAAATAGGTAGTTTTGTATCGATATTATGTAAAAATGGGAGAAGTAAGGGCAAAAAAATCACTTGGTCAGCATTTCCTGACCGACCTGAACATAGCGAAACGTATAGCAGATTCATTGGAGGGCAACGGTACTGTACTGGAAGTCGGTTGTGGAACCGGTGTACTAACGCGCTTCCTGCTTGAAAGAAGCGATATCGAGCTCTGGGGAGCGGAGGTAGACAGGGAAAGCGCGGAATACCTGAAAGCTCATTTCCCTGAGTTTACGCCAAGGCTTATCGAAGGGGACTTTCTTACTTTGCCGCTCAATGTTATGTTTCCGCGGGGAGTACGCATAATAGGGAATTTCCCCTACAATATATCGTCGCAGATTTTTTTCAAGATATTGGATAACCGTGACCTTGTCCCCGAGGCGGTAGGTATGGTACAGCGCGAGGTAGCGCAACGAATAGCCGAGCCGCCCGGCTCAAAAACTTACGGCATACTGAGCGTACTTTTGCAGGCATGGTACGATATCGAATATCTCTTTACGGTAAACGAGCACGTTTTCAATCCTCCCCCTAAAGTTAAAAGTGCGGTAATACGCCTTAAAAGAAATAATGTCAGTAGTTTGGGTTGTGATGAAAAACTTTTTATACGTGTTGTTAAGGCGGCATTCAGCCAGAGGCGCAAGATGTTGAAAAATCCCCTGAGATCCGTTTTCGGTAATTTCGGCGGGAATGAGAACCGGTTTTTCAGCCTGAGGGCCGAGGCGCTTTCTGTTTCCGAATTCGTCGAACTTACCAATTGGGTGGAGGAAAACAAAAGTAAAAGTTGATATGGAGTTCAGAGGTAATAATTTCGTCCTGCGCGAATGGCGCGAAGACGATCTCGGGTCGATAGCGGAAAACGCGAATAATATAAACGTGTGGAATAATCTGCGTGATTTTTTCCCGCATCCCTATACCTTTGCGGATGCTACTGCTTTTTTCGAAGTGATAAAAACACGGCCGTACCAACAGGAATTTGTCATCGTAGTAGACGGCAAAGCCGTGGGCAATATTGGATTTTATCCCCAAGGTAACGACGTGGAACGTTTCAGCGCCGAAATAGGTTATTTTATAGGCGAACCGTATTGGGGTAGGGGAATAATGGGCGACGCAGTCAAAGTACTGGTCGAGGAATATATATTCGTCCATACTCCCATAGTGAGGGTCTTCACGGCTGTATACGAATACAATATAGGTTCACAAAGAGTATTGGAGAAAGCCGGGTTTGACCGGATAGGAATATTCCATAAAGCCGCCTATAAAAATGGCCGGTTTATCAATGAAGTTGCATTCGAAAGGGTAAAATGATAGCGTAGACGAAATTTGGCGATAGCATCTATTTCAGTGAATCCTCGAAGTCTATAAATGCCTTTGTTACCTGGTGCCTTTTCGGTTTAGGCATTTTTTCGACAACCAGAAGGTATGATTCCCTCACCAGTTGCCTTATAAAACCGGCGGGCAGGTCGCCGTCCAGCCTGACTGATATCCAGTGTTTCTTGTTGAAATGGAACGCTTCTCCTATGTCATCATATTTTTCCTTGAGGTCAAGCGCATGTTCCGGGTCGCATTTAAGCGCTACCCAATCCGATTCTACCATATCTGCGCACGCGAACATTTTATCCAGTACTTTATAGACAAGGGTCGTTTCGTCGAAAGGTGTGGTTTCTTCCGTTAAAGGCAATGAGAGGCAGTAGTCACGAAGCTCGAGAATATCCATAAAGACTCTTAATTGATTAATATACGTCCGCCTTTTTGAAAGTCGTTCCTGAAATACTCTTTGTCAAGGTTATCTACTATCACTCCCCTTGATGAACTGGCGTGAACGAACCATCCGTCCTTGAGGTAAATGCCCACGTGTGTCATGGGACCCCTGTTGCCGTGCCTGAAAAAGACGAGGTCGCCCGTCCTTAACTTGCCCTTTGATATTTTACGGACATCATTCCGGTAAATCCCATCGGCAGTCCTGTTCAGGGATGCGATTCCCAGGTCGCGATATACGCCGGCCACGAATCCGGAGCAATCGACGCCGCGCTTGCTGGTTCCACCGTGCCTGTACGGTGTTCCGAGCCAGCTCGCTATCTCCGTATAAAACCGCAGGTCATCTTTCGGGGTTACATCGAACTTCCTGAAAGTGCATGAAAGATGGGCCGCAATCTCTCTGTTTTCTCTTCGGGTATTACCCGGGTATCCTTCAGTGAGTATTGTGCGGCTGCATGAAGAAAGTAGCAATAATATTGCGGTTGTACCTATTAGGAAAAATCTTTTTTTCATCGTTTTCAGGGTTTCGTTTGTTTACAAAGATAGTATTTATCGCTCCACTTGATAATACAGGAAATAAAAAACCACCGTTGAAACGGTGGTCTATAAACGTGTTGTAAAACGGTAAATCGTAACTATTATATGTATTAATAACTTACTCTAGTCTAGATTACATTTACATTTACGGCTTGCTCGCCACGTTTGCCTTCGCCGATTTCGAACTCAACGTTCTGTCCTTCTTCGAGGCCGCGGAAGCCTTCCTTGTTGATGCCGGTGTAATGTACGAAAATGTCACTACCGGTCTCTGCGGTGATAAAGCCATAACCTTTGGCGCTATCGAACCATTTAACTGTTCCTTTCATTCGATAATAATAAAGTGAATAATACCATGCAAAGAAATACAAAAGTTTTTTATAAACAATCTTTTTTGTATTCTTTTTTGTCTGTTTTGTTAGAAAAAACGCGTTTTACTTAGGTTGGAGCCTGTTTGAAAATAAAAAAGAGCACAGGATAAACCTGTACTCTCCGGCGTATTCTTTAGATTATGATTATTTTACCTTTTTATCTGTGCCCTGGAATACCGCTTTAAGAGTCTGTCCCTCATACAGGTACAGCCTTCCGCCTTCCGTGCGGTATTCGGTAATGTTTTCAAGAGCCTTAAAGAATGCGGATTCCGTATCCATATCGGGGCAAGCCATCATTGTCGACGCTATTTGGCCTATTTTGATTCCGTTCCCACTTCCCCTTGCAGATTCCCACGGGCCGAAAAAAGTGTTGCATGCGCCCTTGCCTGTTACCCGGCCGGTGTTAAGGAATGCTATTGTAAAATTATTGTCGCTCTTGACCGTCTTACCGTTAAGCTGGGTAAGCTGCCATACGGTTTCCTGGAAAGGGTAGGCGCTTTTTTTGTTGCAGTTGCAGCAACCGGTGAACAGTATCGCGGCCAAAATACCCACGCCCATGATTTTAATCATTCTCATAATCTCTGTTATTAATATTTCAAAATTGCTTTATTTGGTTTTCCTAGAAATCCACTGTCTGTTTTTTCCTTGTGCAAATATATACATTTGTTATCTTTGCGTAACTTAAACTTTTAAAATAAGAAGATATGAAAAAAATAATCGCATCTCCTAAAGCTCCTACCGCAGTTGGTCCCTATTCACAGGCTGTCGAAGCGGGGAACACTTTGTATATATCCGGCCAGTTGCCCATTAATGCTGCTGACGGCAAAATTCCTGGAACCATCGAGGAGCAAACCGCGCAGTCTCTGGAAAATATCGGACACATATTGCTCGAAGCAGGCTATTCCTATGAAGACGTGGTGAAAAGTACCGTACTCCTGGACGACATGGCAAATTTCGGCGCGATGAACCAGGTATACGCCAAATATTATACAAAAGATATGCCAGCCAGGGTTTGCTATCAGGTGGCTGCCCTGCCTATGGGCGTGAAAGTGGAGATCGAAACTATTGCGGTAAAGAAATAGGGTGATGATATTGTCCGTATGCAGATATTTATGTAATAAACTGGCCGGAGATTAATCTCCGGCCAGTTTGCTGTATACCTCGATATCATGGAAACTTCCGTCGGCTTTTCTCTCTCCGGCCCTTTCGACACCTTCGAAGATAAATCCGAGCCGCTTGGGAATGTTGCTGCTTTTATAGTTCCCGACAGCGCATTTTATCTGCATGCGTTTAATTCCTCTTTCATTGAAAGCATAGTCGCACATTTTCTTCACCGCTGTAGTTATTATTCCGCTTCCCTGGTGTTGCTCCCCGAGCCAGTATCCTATCTCACTCCTCAGGTTACCCATATCGGTATCTTTAAAACCAATGGTTCCCGCGAACTTGCCGTCGGTAATTATGGCGAAAACAAGTTCCCTCCGTTCAGCCGGTGCTTCGACGACAGACCTGATAAAGGCCTCGGAATCTGCTGGGCCGGTTGTGAACGGGATGAAAGGAAGCCATTCCCCGAGGTATTCCCGCTGTGAATCTATAAGAAGGAACATTTCCTGCGCATCCGATAATTCCAGAAGCCTTAAATAGGTGGTTTCGTTAATGTCTATTCTCATACATTTTCATTGGTAAGGTTTTCCCTGTGGTACAGGATAAATCCGTTTACTGCCTGCAGTAACCCGAACAGGAAGAAAACGGAAGACATAAAATTAATCGGAAATATAACGAACTGCACCGTTATCCACAGCATCAGGATAATGC
>CAKUKW010000174.1 GCA_934663885.1 uncultured Tidjanibacter sp. | reverse complement strand
GTAAATAGCGTATCCGCAGGCCGCTATGGCTGCGATAGCGGCTACCGTAATGCCGGGCAGCAATATGAGCTCCACAGCCAGCAGGAGCATAGCTATTAGAACGAGGATTATAATAGTAGTCATGGCTTTATTTAAGTTATGGTTTTATTCTATTTCCTTTATCCTTACGTCCAGCGACCTGTCGGTTTCCGCTATTTCGCCCATAAGGATCTCCGCTACTGTCTGTTTGTCGAAAAATCCGACGGTAAAGAGTTGTTTTCCGGTTTCCTGATCGCTGATGCGCGAGATCTCCTTCCCGGGGGCCTTCTCCCTTATTAGCGATGTAACAGCAGTATTCAGTGCACCCTGAACTCCCCGTATTTCTATGCGGTACGACGTCTTGGGTGTATTTTTACCGCCCGCAGCCTGTGTAGCCAAAGGCTGGTCGTTATAAACCCCGTCGACCCAACCAACGACCCTCGGGCTCCTGAAACCGTGAGATTTAAGCCGCGAGGCGGCATCTTCCGCTTCTTCCGGCGTACGGTAGCCCCCGATATAATAATAATGTCGTTTATCGTCTTTGAGCTCTCGCGAGACAGGCGAAACGTTCCTGAAGGTGGAAACCGCCTGTACTTGTGAAAAGGCCCCTACGAAAACCCTGTATACGGTACCCTTCCGGTGTATTTCGGTGACAGGGATAGGATTGGAATTATTATATACAGGCGGATTACTTACCGTATAATCGCTGTAATCTATAAATATCCTTTCTTCGGTATTTATATAAGGAAGGAAATACGTTCTTTCGTCCATGGACCGTGAAACCGACTGTAGCGAATCGGCCGCCCGTTTAAGGCCCGCATCATTCGCCATTCGTGTTTCATACCCGAGGATAAGTTCCTTTTGAAGTGGATAAAAAGCTACCGCATCATACATATACTCACCGCGCACCTCGTCCATTTCTGATACCAGTTCGCGCATTGCGCGCTCCATTTCGGAAAGTATACCCGTGCGGCTGTCCCTGTCAAGTATATAATTGTAAGTATATATTTTATAGTCGAAAACCTTCATCCATGTTTCCGATAATGACTTCACCAATGCATCGTTGGCATCTGAAAGGCGCGACATCCTTAGGAAAAGGCTGTCAGCCCTTTGCCCCCTTCCGGCATTGGCATAAAGGCTGTCCACACCCGCCATTAAGTCATAATTATACTTTACCGCTGCCAATTGGGATGCTACGACCTTTTCAGCTTCCTGGCTGCGTTGCAGTTGTTCGTACTCCGTTTTCGGAAGTGAGTTCCGAATATAATCGGTTGAAACGAAATAGGGTTGGGACGCATCCTTGCCGCCAGGATTGGTTTTATCCTGCGAGGGGATTGCCACCGTTATACCTGTGTCTTCATATTTCTTGATTTCGGCTCCCAAGGAACTGAGGCTGTCGCGCAGGCCGAAAAGCTCCCGTTCAAGCCTTATTATTTCAGAGCCGTATTCTTCCTGTTTTGACTGGTCTGATGAAAATAATTTCCGTACCAAAGTAAGCCGCGCCTGAATGGAATCCTGTTTTTCGTTTAGCGATGAGCGCTCCGCCAGCAGGGCGCCATAAGCAACAGAGGCATTCGGCGGGCTCGTGGCATAGCCGAAAACATGAAACGCCCCACCCAGCGTCCAGAACAGAAGTAATATTATTATCTTTCTTATACCCACCATTTTAATAAAAACAATTGTATCAACCCGAAAATCTCGAGACGCCCGAGCAGCATTAGCAGCGTGGACGATACTTTAATAACATCCGGGAGTGCGAAAAAATTGTTCAGGGAACCTATTTCTCCGAATCCGGGACCGACATTACTAAGGCATGTCGTAGACGCCGAAATAGCTGTGACGAAATCAAGCCCGCCCGCTGTGTTTATGAGCGTCCCTAACAAAATTAGTAAAAAAAACACCACGATATAGAGCATCGCAAAATTAACTGTCGAGTCGTCCTGCGTAATACCGTTTAGTTTTATGCGTATAACGGCGTTCGGATGCTGTTGTTGGCGGATTCTTGCTTTTATTACTTTGAACGCCAGCAATACCCGGTCGCACTTCAACCCTCCCGAAGTGGAGCCGGCGCAGGCGCACTGAATGGTAAATATGAACAGGACAGCCATAGAGAACGAAGGCCACAGGGTAGTGTCGGCCGTGGCGAACCCCGTCGTCGTTACTATACTCGTGGCCTGGAATGCGCCTTTGCGGAGCGCTTCCCCGAAATTTTCGTAAGTGCCTGAACTCCATAGGTTGAAAGTTATCAGGGCAATACCTATCGCCACCGAGATGAAATAATAACGAAAGACCTCGGAACGGAATATATTGTTGCTGCTCCCTATTATGGTAGCGAAAATAAGACCAAAATGAACCCCGGACAAAAAAGTGAATACTGATATTACGGTTTCAATCCACACATTGTCGAAAGCTCCTATGCTGAGGTTTTTTGTACTGAATCCTCCCGTGGCTATCGTCGAGAACGCATGGTTAACCGAGTCAAACCAATTCATTCCTGCAATTCTCAGAAGGATAAGTTCTGCCGCCGTCATTACGATATAAACCATAAGGAGTATCCGGATGACTTTTTTCGTTCGGTAGTTGTAATTGTCCTTTGCCAGCTGTGATATTTCGACGCTGGACAGGGCCATACGACTGCTTCCTATCGAAGGAAGGATAGTCAGCGTAAACATCACGACACCTATACCGCCTATCCAGTGCGTGGAGGAGCGCCAGAAGAGAAGCCCGTCAGGGAGCGCCTCGATATCCCGCAGGATAGTCGAGCCCGTAGTGGTAAAGCCCGATACGCTCTCGAACCATGCGTTGACAAAATTGAAGTCGCCGCCCCAGAAAAGGTAGGGTAGCGTGCCGACCATACACGACACAAGCCAAGCGCCTATAACGATGAAATAACCTTCCTTGGAACTGATTTGTTTAGACCTTGCCCCCAGCAATATCAAGGCTATGGAGATTGCGGCGGTAATGCCGAAAGAGATGATAAGCGGAGAAAATCCGCTATCCACACCGTTGCCATAGGAGATAGCCGCCGCAATCAGCATGAAAATCGACTCCAGCAACAATACCATTCCTATATATCTGGATATGACTCCGAACCGCATGACCAATAAGTTGAATTAACAAATATAGTAAACCGGGCGCATTGATGCAAACAATGTACTTGCTTGCTCACCGAACCGGAACCTTGCATTATTTCTCCCGGCCGGTAAAAACGGCGCTCATATCGCCGGAATCGTTGATACCCGTCAGCAATACCTCCGAGAGCATATTAACCCTGCCTTTATCGTATGGTATTCCGACTTTTATATAATTGCCTGTAAATCCATACATAAATCCGTTCCTGCGGCTGCTTTCAAACAAAACCCATGCCTTTCTTCCTATGGCTTTTCCATAGAATTTCCCCGAGAGTTTTTGGGACAATGCTCCAAGTTCCTTCACCCTCGCAGTCTTCACCGAGTCGTTCACCTTGCCCGCCAAATCCGCAGCAGGAGTGTTGGCCCTGATGGAATAGGGGAATATGTGCAGGTAAGCGGGTTCCACCTTTTCCAGGAACTCATAAGTTTCCCTGAAATTAGCCTCCGTTTCCCCCGGGAATCCCACTATTACGTCTATCCCTATAAAGGCGTCCGGCATCCGTTTTCTGACAGCTTCTATACGGCCGGCGAACATGGCTGAATTATATCTCCTCCGCATCTTGCCGAGTATCTCGTCGGATCCGCTCTGAAGAGGAATATGGAAGTGATGTTGAAATTTATTTGAAGTGGCGCAAAAGTCTATGATATCGTCTGTTAAAAGATTAGGCTCTATCGAAGATATCCTATATCTTTCTATTCCTTCCACGCCGTCGAGAGCCCTTAATAAATCGATGAAATTTTCTCCCGTAGTACGGCCGAAATCGCCCGTGTTTACCCCGGTAATGACTATCTCTTTCCGGCCTTCAGCGGAGATCATGCGAGCCTCCGTTATCAATTCTGCAATAGCTATGTTACGGCTGGAACCACGTGCATTATGAATTGTGCAGTATGTACATTTGTAATCACATCCGTCTTGAACTTTCAGGAAGGCCCTGGTTCTGTCACCACCTGAAAATGCTGCAAAGAATGAGGTAAGCTCTTCCGTGGAGCAACTGTGGGTTTCACATTTCCCTTTCGACGATATTGAAGTAACGCGTGAAAAGAGCTCTCCTTTGTCATTATTACTAAGGACTATATCTACACCATCTATAGCTGCAATATCGGCAGGTTTCAATTGGGCATAGCATCCTGTTACGGCTATGATAGCCTGCGGATTCTCCCTGTGTATCTTACGTATTAGATTACGGCATTTCTTGTCGGCATGCTCCGTAACCGAGCAACTGTTTACAACACAAATATCCGCATCCCCGCTCCTTTCCGTACGAACATAGCCGCCATCTTGGAACTGACGGGCGAGTGCCGAGGTTTCGGAGAAGTTGAGCTTGCATCCGAGAGTGTGAAAACTTACTTTCTTGGGTGACTGCATAATCATTATACCTGTGTTTCGGCTGCGAAATTATAAAAAAACGTGTTGCAGGAATTTGCAAGACCGCTTTTAAGGGTCATAAGTCCATGTCCCGAGCGCT
>CAKUKW010000173.1 GCA_934663885.1 uncultured Tidjanibacter sp. | reverse complement strand
GTCCAGCACTATCTGATAGAATGTTTTATTCTTTGTCGTAACTTTACGGTAACGGGCGATCTTCGTTTCAGTACGTAGCGTATCGTAACCTACGAATTCGCTCTCCTGAGAAGGATGGATTTCCACCCAGTCGTCCGTATCAACGGCCGCGGCATTGCGCGAACGTTGTTTCTGGGCCAAAAGCTCTTTATCGAAAGCCTCGAGGTCAACCTTCATCCCATTCTCCCGCGAAATGAGTTCGGTAAGGTCTATCGGGAATCCGTAAGTATCGTACAGAACAAAAGCGTCCCTGCCGCTTATTTCACCGACACTTTCCGATTTTGAGCGCTTCATTATACCGTCGAGCATATTTATACCGGTAGCAAGCGTACGGAGAAAGGAGGCCTCCTCTTCATGCATAACCGTCTCTATTAGCCCTTTCTGCGCGATAAGTTCAGGAAATTGTTTACCCATTTGTCTTGACAGGGTATCCACGAGTTTATACATGAAAGGCTCGCTGAAACCGAGGTATGTATAACCGTAACGTACGGCGCGCCTGAGAATACGGCGGATAACGTACCCCGCTTTCACATTGGAAGGGAGCTGTCCGTCCGCTATTGAAAAAGATATAGCCCTCAGGTGGTCGGCAATTACACGCATAGCTACATCGTTTTTGGCATCCGCGCCATATTTTTTACCGGAGAGCCGCGCTATCTCCTGGATTATCGGCTGGAAAACGTCGGTATCGTAATTGCTCTGCTTGCCCTGAAGTATCATGCACAGACGTTCGAAACCCATACCTGTATCGACGTGGTTGTGCGGAAGCGGCTCCAGGTGACCGTCGGCTTTACGGTTGAACTGCATGAAAACGAGGTTCCATATCTCTATAACCAGGGGGTGGTCTTTGTTTACCAATTCCCTGCCTGGCACCTTGGCTTTTTCTTCAGGCGAGCGCAGGTCGAAATGTATCTCGCTGCACGGCCCGCACGGCCCCGTATCTCCCATTTCCCAGAAATTATCTTTTTTATTACCGCTGAGAATCTGTGCCTCAGGCAGGAATCCCCTCCAGTAATTGTAAGCTTCTTCATCAAAAGGCACGCCGTCCTCTTCGGAGCCCTCGAACACCGTAACATAGAAATGCTCCTTGGGAAGTCCGTAAACCACCGTCAGTAATTCCCAGGCCCACGCGATGGCCTCTTTCTTGAAATAATCTCCGAAAGACCAGTTGCCGAGCATCTCGAACATCGTATGGTGGTAGGTGTCGTGACCCACTTCATCGAGGTCGTTGTGTTTTCCCGACACTCTTAAACACTTTTGTGTGTCCGTGGCACGTTTATACTTAACAGGGGTATTCCCGAGGAATATGTCTTTGAACTGGTTCATTCCCGCGTTGGTAAACATAAGCGTGGGGTCGTTTTTTACGACCATCGGCGCGGAAGGAACTATAACGTGACCTTTGCTTTTAAAAAACTCGAGAAATTTATCCCTTATTTTATTAGACTCCATAACTGTATGTTATATATTTCAATAGGTTGGAAAAGTTTCCTGCGATAAGGAAACGAGGTTGTAAAATTACTCAATTTCATTTAAATTTGTCTATTCGGAATCTGTTTTTAACCCTATGCCGGGAAAATCATATAAATTCAATCACGAAACGCTGTCATACGAAAAGGTTAAGGAACCTTTCCGCCCCAAACTGTACCGTTTCCTGAAATATTTCTTTATCATAATCATAGCGGGAGGAGGCCTGGGGATTCTTTACTCGTCGTTTTTCGTAACGCCGAAAATGAGGAGGCTCACTGCCGAAAGGGAAGCGTTGCTCGACAAGTATGCCATCCTTAACGACAGGATAGCCACCGGGGCCATGCAAGCCGACAACCTCAGGTACCGTAATAATTACGTATACCGTACGCTTTTCGGCATCGACACGTTAAAAATAGAAGGTATATATACGCCATACCCTGACGAAAGATACGCCTACCTCGACAATTACGCATACTCCGACATTATGGGCGGCACATGGAAATCACTCGACGCCATGACAAGACAGGTATACCTGAGATCCAAATCGCTGGACGACATACAGGAGCTTACGCTCAACAAGGAGCAGATGGCCCTCCATGTTCCGGCTATATGGCCCATAGACAGGAATAATCTCAGAGGCAATATAGGTATATTCAACATGCGCAGGCTCCATCCGGTTTATAAATATATACGACCGCACCGGGGTATCGACCTGGGCGCGAACAGGGGGGATCCTGTTTATGCCACGGCGGACGGGATGGTAAAATCCGCGAAGCGTGCCTCGGGATACGGACAGCAAATACTGGTCGATCATGGTTACGGCTACCAGACGCGTTATGCCCATCTTAGCAAATACCATGTTAGGGAAGGCCAGGAGGTAAAACGTGGCGAACTTATCGGCGAAGTCGGAAACACGGGGGTTTCTACCGGCCCGCACCTTCATTACGAAGTGATTTATATGGGACGCCATGTCGATCCCATTATGTATTTCAGGCGCGATATGGACGAAGAAGAATTCCGCAAGGTAATAGAATCGGCCAGCGACTCCATTTTTGAACTCGACGACTGATGGGCAGAAAAGAGCAAAAATACTATTATCCTCCCCTGGAAAACCGCAAAAGGCGTTTCTGGAGTACTTTCTCGCGCGTTACAATCAATATTTTCGGTTCCGCCGGCCTTATGGTGTTGGTCTATTTTGCCATTTTTTCCATTCTGGACACGCCTGCCGAGCGAAGGATGAGGAATACCAACCAGGCATTGAAAAAAGAGTATGAAGCGCTGGAGGCAAGGCTCGAAGAAGTGGAGAAGGTTCTCGGCAATGTTACCGATAGGGACGCAAGTATTTTCCTCACGCTATTCGAGGCGAATCCCTATGAAATAGCGGGCGGTACGCAGAAATACCAATGGCAGCGCAGGGAAGAACTTATGGATAAGACTAACAACGAACTGGCGGTGATACTGGATGGCATGATGGGTAATCTGGGGAGCCGCATCAGGCAAACGGAGAAAGCCCTTTCGAAAACTTATGCGGATATGATGGATCTGGAAGAGGGTGTAAATGGCATACCCTCCGTACAACCGGTAATCAACAACGAACTCACACTACTTACCGCGTCGTTCGGACAGAGAATTCAACCTTATTACAAAGTATTGACTATGCACAACGGGGTTGACTATACGGTACCCGAAGGTACAAGGGTGTTCGCGACTGCGGACGGCACAGTAAAAACGGCCACTTCACGTCCCTCCACTACCGGGAACACTATAGTCATTGACCACGGTAACGGATATGAAACCCATTACAACCACCTGAGCAGGATGTCCGTCAAACAGGGCCAGAGGGTCAGGCGGGGCGACATAATCGCACTCACTGGCGACACGGGGCTTTCTCTTATGCCCCATCTTCATTACGAGATACATTACGAAGGAGCTCCTATAGATCCCATCCATTATTTCTTCGCAGAGCTGGACCCCAGGCAATACGACCGTATAATACAGATAGCCGGGAGTGGAATGCAATCCTTCGACTAAACCGCCTCAAGCAAAGTACAAACAACAAATAACAAACTCGGGCCGAAAAATGGCGTTTGTTATTTTAAGGGGTCAATTACAACAGTTATTACCACTGCCGCCTTTATTTTCAGGACATGCCTTCCTGTCCGGTTTCGCTTTGCCGCACTCTTCGGAAAGCGGACACCCACCGCAAAGTTTATCGTATTGCTTTCGGGAAAATATCCTGTAAACCCTGTAAGCTACATACACTGCGAGCAGGGCCCCGACAATATATACTATGATCGTTTGCGTCATTCCCGTCACATAAAACTAAATAAACAATAGAGCGATACGGTAAGCCGCAAATGCAAGCAGCCATGCAACTATCGTATTATAGAAGAACGAAAAGGCCGCCCATTTCCATCCTCCGGCCTCATTCTTTATAGCAACGAGGGTCGCCAGGCACGGGAAATAAAGCAATACAAACACGAGGAAAGAAAGTGCGTTGGCTTTATTGAAATCAGGCTTGCCCGTTGAGGGATTAATCTCTGTGAGTTTTTCCGAAAGGACCGCGGTCTCGTGCATGTTATCATCCGCGCCCGAATAGAGGACACCGAGGGTACTCACGGTAACTTCCTTCGCCACGGTTCCGGTAACGAGCGCAACGCTGGCTTTCCAGTTAAGTCCGAGCGGTTCCATTACCGGCTCCACGAAACGGCCCACCTGGCCTATATATGAATTCTGCTGCTGAAGCGACTCGTCCTCCTGCCTGGGGAAAGCGCTCAGGAACCATACTACCATAGATGCGACAAGAATAAGACCGCCCATCTTACGGAGGTACTGCCTCGCTTTTTCCCACATGTGCCGCAGTGTACTTTTCGCTGTCGGGAGCCTGTAGGGTGGAAGTTCCATAACGAACGGCGTATCGTCTTTCTTAAAGAAAAATTTGCGAAGCATCTTGGCTGTCAGTACCGCTACGATTATACCAAGCAGGTAAAGGCAGAACAACACCGCTCCCGCCCGCGCCCCGAAAAATGTTCCCGACAGAAGCACGAAAACAGGTAATCGCGCGCTGCACGACATAAACGGGTTTATAAGTATCGTTATGAGCCTGCTGCTACGGCTTTCTATCGTCCT
>CAKUKW010000172.1 GCA_934663885.1 uncultured Tidjanibacter sp. | reverse complement strand
TATATCAATCCCCTGCCCCGCGGCGTGCGGGATATCCTTAAAGGATTTAAGAAGATAGTGGTGTGTGAGCTTAACGAAGGGCAGTTCGCGGATTACCTGAGGATGCATTTCCAGGAATTCGAATTCCTGCAGTTCAATAAGGTGCAGGGGCTGCCTTTCACCAAGGAAGAGCTCGTAGATAAGTTTAACGAATTATTGGAGAAATAACCATGAGCGAATTCAAATATACGATGGCTGACTTCAAGAGCGACCAGGAAGTCAAATGGTGCCCGGGATGCGGCGACTATGCCGTCCTCAACGCCGTACAGAGGGCTATGCCGGACATAGCGGAAATAAACAAGGTTACCCACGACCGTTTTGCGGTTATTTCTGGTATCGGTTGTTCTTCGCGTTTCCCTTACTACGTCAACACTTTCGGATTTCATGGCATACACGGACGTGCGATGGCTATTGCCACGGGCGTTAAAGTAGCGAACCCGAAGCTCAGTACGATGGTTACAACGGGCGACGGCGACTCCCTTGCCATAGGCGGCAACCATTTTATCCATGCCGTAAGGCGTAACATCGACATCAACGTCGTACTTTTCAATAACGAGATATACGGGCTTACAAAAGGCCAGTATTCCCCGACATCGAAATTCGGCAAGGTCACAAAAACCTCTCCGTTCGGTACGGTCGAACAGCCGTTTGCGCCCGGAGAGCTCGTTATCGGCGCCCGCGGAACTTTCTTCGCGCGTTCGATAGACGCGGAGGTCAACCTGACAAAGGAGTGTCTTGTGGAAGCGGCCAAGCACGACGGAATGTCGGTGGTAGAGGTACTCGTGAACTGCGTCATCTTCAACAACAATACCCACGCAGCTTTCGCAGGAGATAAGAACCTGCGTACTGAACGTACCATAACCCTGCGCCACGGCGAGAAGATGCTTTTCGGCGTAGATAACCAAATGGGACTTATGATGGACGGATTGAAGCTCAAGGTGGTAAAATTGGGCGAAAACGGCGTTACGCTTGACGACATCCTTACACACGACGCTCACGAGAGGGACACCATGCTCCACGTTATGCTGGCCAGCATGAAATATCCCGATTATCCCGTAGCCCTGGGCGTCATACGCCAGGTAGCCGAGCCGACTTACGAGAAGGCTGTAGAGATGCAGATTGAAAACGTCCAGGCAGAAAGTAAGATAAAATGCATGGACGACCTGCTTCGCAGCGGCGAAACATGGGAAGTGTAATATATCCTATTCAGTAAGGTTGAATAAAAGAGACCTCCGGAAATCCGGAGGTCTCTTTTATTTGTGCATATTTCAACTGAAATTTACTGTGCTGCGGGTAGCACGAATTTAGCCCATGCGGTATTGTTATAGGCTGCCTTCATAACAGGATATTTATCGCGAGGTATATAAGTGGATAAGCCGCAAAAGCGATTCAATTGTACACGTCCTGTTTCACCGTATCCGGAATAAGTGTACGGAGTATGATACTCTTTAACGATCATGTCGGCCAGAGAAGTATCGAACTTCGAGAGAAGGGTCTGGTCCGAACAAATTTTCCCCAGATAATCCTTAAGGTCGAAAAACGCATGATCTGGTATTAGCTCCAGGTACTGGATATAAGTGATATCGTTTACCCTGCTTTCATCGAACGTCTTGTCCTTGGCGGCAAATATATCTTTCACACTCTGGGCAAACGCGTCGATTTTGGCGGTTTCAACTACCGTGATGGAAGCGGCCCAGTAATCTTTGTCTTCATGGCCGGCGCCTCCCGATCCGTAATATTCAACTATTGCCTCGCTTATATCCGAAAGCCTTTCTGCAAAACTGTAATCGGTCTTTTTACTGAATAAAGGAACTATTACCCTGCGGTAAGGAAACCCATTGATAAGTATCTCCGCAGGCGTACCCAGAATATATTTGGCACTCCCCCTGAGGTCGTACAGTACTTCTGCGGAAGACATAAAGCACATGTCGAACATCAAATATTCTAAGTTAGCACCGCTTACTCCGGCGACGATATCGCTCACATTCCCCCACGCATCCCTCGGGGTCGGGCCGAATGCACGGGTCATGCTCTCTTCGGGCCTGCTGAAATCATGCTTCATTACAGGAGCGCCTCCCTGACTTCTCTGCGGTTCATTCAAAGAAAATTCGGCAGGGAACCATCCGGTCGAATGGCCCAGGAACGCCATTCCGTAAGTATCTGTCTTGGACAATCCTTTGACTTTATCAATCAAGGACTTTATCACCGCACCTGATGTCGATGCGCGTTCAAAATCATATTCTTCATGCATGCGCAAGGTAGAAGCCACACCGCTCTCAGTCGGAGGAACCACCTCGTAAAGCGCACATTCAGGTGTTCCGAGACGCTCGTCGTAACCGTGATAGTAGATAAAAATCTTACTTCCCTCGGGAAAAGTTTTATTCACAGAAGCACATACGTCGCTTATATTTCCCTTGAGGTTGTAAGAGATCTTTTCATTGGTGCCGATCATGTACATGATAAGCGTATGAGTCTCAGGATCGGGATCTGGAGTATTGTCTTTTTTACAACCCGATAAAAGGAAAGGTAATGTTAACAATAACAGTAATGCTTTTTTCATATTATAGAAGTTTAGTTTAAGAATCCGTTTAATCTCATAACTCTGCAAAGATGCCACTAATATACGAAAAACGCCCATCAATGCAAACCTTATCGCCAATAATGTCCTTCAAAAAGAAATGCGGAGCCGATATAGTCCCGCATATCCTTATATTATTTGTGCTTCACGTATTAAAATCCAGCCCCCGGCTGCGTAAATTTGCCCCATGCCGTATTATAATAAGCCTGGCGGGTTTTCGGAAACTGCTCCCTCGGGATATAGGAGGATATACCACAAATATTTTCCGAGTTGAAAGTACCTCTGGAACCCAATCCTGAATATATATGTGCAGTATGGCTTTCGAACAGTGTAATACCATTGAGCGCATTATCGAAAGCGGCCAGTAAAGCACTGTTATCCGATATATTGTAGATATAGTCCCTCAGGTCGAAAAAGGCGTGGTTATTCAACCCCTCAAGTCCCTGCACGGCTTCTACGTCAGGAGTTCCGGTGCCATCTGTGAAAATATTCTTTACCGATGTTGCCAGCGCATCCAAACCGGAGGTGTTGATAACGGTTATGGCTGCGGACCTGTATTCCTCCTGCTGGTATATTTCACCGGAACTGTAAGCTTTTACAAAAAGATCGCTTATCTTGATAAGGCGCTCTTTCGTGCTGTAACCCTTGCTTTTTGAAAACAGGACAGGGATCATTTTCTGGTAAGGCATCCCGGCAATCATTATCTCCACCGGAGATGCGACGATATAAGGCGTAATGCTTCGCAGATCATAAAGGAATTCGACCGACGCCATGAAGCACATATCGAAAATAATATACTCTATATTCTGGCCTGAGAGAGCCGAAACCAAATCCTCCGTAGAGCCGTAAGTCATGTTATCAGGCCCGAAATGACGTGTCATCGAACCCTCCCAGTCGATTTCGTGCTCAACCTCCCCTGCATCATACTCCATTCCGGTAGGATGGCTGATGCTAAATCCGGGAGGGAGCCATCCGGCCCCATGGGTACCCATAACAAACCCGTAGGTTTCAGTCTTGGCAAGGCCTTTAATATCTTCCACCACCTGCTTCATCCTTTCCGCACTGGTCGATGAAATCTCCTGGTCATAAGTGGCTCTCTGTATCAGTTCGGCGGGACTGTCGGACTTCGCAGGGCGGACTACTTCATAGAGGATATTCCCGTCTGTCCGGTTAAAATATGCGAATATCTTTCCGTTTTCGGGAAAAGTGTTATCCACTGCTGACTGGACTCTTTTTATATTGGTATAAAGGTCAGACTGCATATTGTTGTAACCTATAAAATACAATATGAGCGTATGGCTTTGCTCCATGTTGTTATCCTTCTCGACCGGGTTCTTTTCACAACCGGTAAAAAGCAGGCCTGCAAAAGCCACTGCAATAAACATAACTAACTTGCGCATGTAATTAATTTTCATTCTGCAAATATATTTTATCTATTTATACTCTTTGGGCGGCAGGTTATTGAACTGCCATGTACGCTTTTCCTCTTCGGGCTCACGCGAAGGTTTTTTCCAGTAAACACGGCTGTAATCAAAGAAATACCCCCTGTTATCGCCGTCTTTATGAGTAAGCTCCACGAATTCCACTGTCTGCGATATAACTATGCTTTTCGATGCGGAAAGACCCCGGGACGCAAGAAGATCGGTCGCATGGGAAAAACGGATAATATGCATGGGAGTTTTCTCTTTGAGCCCGTCTCCGGAAGACTCTATAACCCCTATTACCTTGACGAACCTGTCGTAATTTACCCGCTCGTTGACGGTATCGCCGATAGCCCCGTAGGCGTAGACAAGGAAATTGAGGTTGCTGGGGCTGAACGGATCGTGTTTCATTACCTCCATTGCGTTCTGCAATATCTCGGACATACCATAATAGTCTGGCTCTGGGGTGCGCTCGAAAACAGCGAGGATATTAGCCTCGGCGGGAATAGGCACCAACGGGTCGTACTCGTCGCGAAAAACATAACCGTAATACAGGTAATGATAATCCTCCGCCGTAAGGGTCGTATCCCCCGCTTTATAACGCATGAAAAG
>CAKUKW010000171.1 GCA_934663885.1 uncultured Tidjanibacter sp. | reverse complement strand
GCGCGAGGTGGAGAAAACCGTTACACAGGAAGAGGCAGCGGCAGTTGTCGAAGCACTGAGGAGCTACGGTGTCATTTCAGAGGATGGTACGGCAGTTACACCAGACAGGTTGGATGTAATCGAGCTCCCGGCGGAACTGGCACCGGTCAAGGCCGAGGTTGTCAAGATGATCGAGCAGGCGAAACACGTGGCTGTTGATACTTTATTCGGCATATCATACACAGCAATAGAGACCGAAGAAAAGACCGTTTCATACGAAGAGGCACGGGAACTGATCGCCCACTTCGAGGATAAGGGATATGTGAGCAAGACCGGTAAGATTAAGGACACCATGAAAGAGGCCCTTCTGTCCGGGAAACTCGACCTCCCGGAGAAATATGAAGCGGCAAGGGAGAAATTCGAAACCATAATCACCAATGCCGACCGTAAACCGTCTATCCGAGATGCTTCGCGTGACGTGACGGTGCGCCTGAATAAACAGGTGATGCTATCGCCGGAGTTCATGGAGATATGGGACAGGATAAAACAAAAGACTTCCTATCGTGTAGCCGTCGACACCGAAGAACTCATAAAAGGTTGTGTCAGGGACATTAGCGGCATGGATCCCATACCTAATGCCCGAATCTTATCACAAACCGCCAAAATCAATATCGAACGGGCCGGGGTGTCGAATGCCGATCCTCACGAATATAGCCAGATCGAGATTCAGAGACCATACGACTCCCTCCCAAATGTAATAGGCGTATTGAGTGAACAATGCTTGATCACGCGGCAGAGCGTGAACCGCATACTCACTGAAAGCGGTCGCATTAAAGACTTCCTGAATAACCCGCAGCTTTTCATAGAAAAGGCCACGGAGATAATCAATAACCGCCGACATCAACTGGCTATCGACGGCATCCGCTACATTAAACTCGACGGGCAGGAATACTCCGTTATGGAGATATTCGACAACCAGGAACTCATAGCCAACCTCGACCGAAACGCAGTCGCCGTTAAGCATAGCGTGTACGATTATGTCGTTTACGACAGCGATACAATCGAGCGTCCGTTCGCTTTGGCGCTCGACCGGGATCCGCATGTAAAGCTGTTTTTCAAGATACCATCGCGGTTCAAAATCGAGACACCCATTGGCACATACAATCCCGACTGGGCCGTGTATTTTGACGAGGAAGGCGTAAAGAGGTTATACTTTGTGATCGAAACCAAAGGAAGCGAGAACGCTGCCGACCTCCGCTTATCCGAAAATCTCAAAATCGAATGTGGCAAGCGACATTTCGAGGCATTGGATAACGGAGTGTCTTTTTACAAAACAAAGGATTGGGATAAATTTAAGGTGAGAATATAATAAAAAAATGATATGAGTCCCGAGATGAAGATTTATCACCGGCTATTTTTTCAAGAGGTTTCGAATGAGAAATTTCTCAGGATAATGGAAAATCCGGTTCGTGCCTTCGAGGATGAAATGCCTGACGGTCCAATCATAGATATCGGTTGTGGGCAATCATCTACATTGTTGGATTACTTAGAAGCGAAAAGAGATTTAGTGGCCGTAGATAATGAGCAAAGCCAACTAAATTACCTCAGAAAAAGAGTCGAAAATTATAATCCGGAGAAATTAGCTCACTGGACATTTCTGTGCAAAAGTTTACCAGACGAAACTATCTTCGGAAGAGATTACGCTCTTGTGATATTATCACACCTACTTCATTTCTTTAGTCTGAATGAATGTATCGAGATCGGTAAACTTATTGCAGAAAAAACTAAATCTGGGGCATTGATATACTCTCGAGTTCATTCTACTAAACACTATGGTAATCATCCAGAAGATCCGAATAATTACGATTATTTCAAACATTATTTTTCCGTAGAGGATCTCGATGCGATCTTTCCCGATGAAAAGTTCGAGAAAATATATAGTGCTGAAGTGGAAAGCCAAACTATGGCCCTGGAGAGGAAAATTCAGATCAAATGGATTGAAGAAGTATGCCGAAAGGCTAAAATAACAGACAGACGAGAAATAACAGAAATAAAAAGGGAGCACTTTAAAGATCAAAAAGAATCTTTTATCGACACGATTTACCGTCGGTTGTAGCTATTCTTATAAAACTATAATTGGATTAACTATATAACTACAAATCTAGCTTCTTTTGCCCCGACAGCTTGATATTCTCTATTGTCTGCTTTGCCAGCGGATTTTTAGTTTGAAACTTTTTATCGATTGGCCAGGCTTTTATCGGATATTCATCATAGGGTGTTATAAGGCTTTTGATCACATCGAGAGGTGTTGATGGATCGAGCCATAATTGCTCATCTTCCTTCCGCAGCACCATAGGCATACGAAAAGGATTATTGCCTCCATTATGCAGTTCCCTCATTTCCGGTGTTCCTTCTGTTGTTACCTGAACATACGTGTAATAATAATTATCGAAGTCTGGGTCGCTTAAATCGAGACCTCCGCCCGGATATCCCGCCTTGCCTGGAATGGGGGTGACTTCGTATAATCCGGCAACGAAACATTCCGGTCTATCCGGAAACTCGATATAATATGGCTGTTTGTCCTTATCAGAGAAATAGTGGTATTCTACAAATCCAGTAAACGGTATAAGGCAACGCTGAGCCGGTCTTACGATCTCGCCCGAATCGTTATAATGAGATTGGATTATCTGAAAATAGGGATATGTCTTTTCTGAAAAGATCCGCTCCCCATTAGCATTCACAAACCAATTCTCTTTTGAATATTGCTCCAGTTTCTCAGGGGATGCGTTCCGTGGCTTAAGTCCCCAACGGAACACCTGAAGATGTCTGTCCGGACCGACGATTAATTGTTGAGGCTTACTGTAAGCCGGGGCGACATATACATTCTCCGCGATATGGAAATCTAAAAACTTAGGATTTCTGCGTTTGGCAACCGGTAACTTCTCCTGTTCCTTAATGAACAGCCGTTCCTGTTCTGCCAATACACGACGGGCCTTATCCACAACCGCAAGGTCGAGATTCCGACCGCCCATCCGGGCAACCTGCTCCGCAGAAAGATTTGTGGCTATGAAGAAACACATACTGTTAATTTTAGTGGAAGACAGTGCAATTCGTATGCCCTTGGCTAAGTGTTCCGAATTTTATGCCGTTGTTCCCATACCGCCGTGGGATTCTCGGTCAGCCCTTCGCGCTCAAATTTAATAAGGTCCTTGTGGGCGAACTCTGCTCCAAACCACAATCGGCGTTTGTCTGCCGGATCATCCCCATTGATTTCGTCTACAGCCTCCTGTAGAGCCTGCATCTTCAGGCTTCGCTCGACATCTTCGCCGAAATAAGGTTGTTTTGCATCGTCCGGTGATATCTCTCCCAACATTACACCACATTTATTATAGCGAAAATGCTCCTGTCCATGCCTGTAATCCGGCCACATGGCGTCGACCATCATTTTAAGATAAGGAATCATCTCGACAGTCGTTTTGAGTGACGATGGGAAACGAATCTCGAGTGAACGCACATCTCTTGGTCTGCTGTAATTATCATGTTGGCTCGTCATGAAAAATACAAACATCTTCCGGGCGTATGAATTTTGCCTTCGCAATTTCCGGGCACTCGTTTCCAGATGGTGCATCAATGCGGCCAACACCTCATCCTTTTTGGTTATCGGCGGGGTGAGCATCCGAGAAGTCATGATGCGGTCCTTATCCTCCGGCTCTTCCTCCAGGTCGAAGCACTGTATGCCCTGAAGCTCCATATATGTGCGCTCCCCGGTCACGCCGAGCAGTTTACGTACCCTTTTTTGATACATACAAGCGAAATCGTATGCGGTCAGGTTTTCCCGCCGAAGGTCTTTTTCTATGCGTTTACGGTATCTGCTCCCTATGCCCCACACATCGCCAAGAGGAGTTTTCTTTAACGCCTCGATACGTTCTTCATCCGTACCTATCATATAGAACCCTTTACGGTCATTATCGGCAGACTTTGCCAGTTTGTTGGCAACCTTTGCAAGAGTTTTGGTAGTTGCAATCCCGAGAGCAATCGGGATCCACTTGCCATAGCGAATAGTATTGATAATCTCCTGTCCATATTCATACAGGTCGATATGGTCATAGCCTGTAAAGTCCATAAAGCTCTCATCAATCGAGGTGACTTCGTAGTTCTGAACAAAAGTGGCAAGCGCAGTATGCATATCTGCCGACATATTGCCATATAGCTCATAATTGCTCGGGAACACCAATATCTGATGTTGACGGATCTCATTAACCTTTTCGAAGAGCAGGTCGCCTAACTTAAATCCGAGAGCCTTCGCCTTGCGGTTCAGGGCAATGGCAATCTTGTCGCTGTTGGACGCAACAATAACTGGCCGTCCTTCGTACCACGGCTTTTGAGAAACCTCGCACGAACAATAAAACGAATTCCCGTCCGCCAGGCCGAACCATTTCATAGGCAACCCGACAGCATTATATTTAGGCAGTTCTCTTTTTGACATCGAATTTTCGCAGTTGTTTTATTGAATAAGTCACGATACCCCATACCAATTTACGAGTATCTTCCTCTTCGGATATCCGGATTGGCTGATAGTCACGATTCCCCGGAACGAGCCACAGTTCTCCATTTCGAACCTCAATATATTTTATCATGAATTCCCCCTGCCGGTAACTCACTACAAGGTCGTTCTCAATAGGCTCTATTATCG
>CAKUKW010000170.1 GCA_934663885.1 uncultured Tidjanibacter sp. | reverse complement strand
GGGTTATGATCCTGCGGATAACCGACTGCGGTTCGTACTCGATATCATTCAGCGCAAAAAAATCTTCCAACCCGTCTCCGGATACTGCAAAAGTGCCCTCGACAACACAATTACGGCCTGCATCCTTCAATACCGCGGCATCCGCCCTGTTACCAAGGATAAGCCCGAGGGCCCCGAGCAGGATGGATTTACCCGCCCCCGTTTCACCCGTCACTATATTAAGCCCGGGCGAAAGCTCCATGTCGAGTTTTTCTATAAGGGCATAATTTTCAACCGAAAGCCTGCTTAACATAACAAACCGCAATAATACAGATGCTAAGATAAAAAAAAACGACTTATAAATAAAATCGACGGCATAAACTAAGCCGATATGTTAAAACATTTCCTTGTCGAGCCCGAATTTTTCATCCGCATGGCATTTTCCAAGGGGTTCGACGTGAATGACGATGTCGTAAACATTGTCTACTTCCGATTTTATACTCTCCTCGACCTGCTGTGCTATCCCGTGCGCCTCGTCAAGAGTAATATTTCCATCGGCCTCGATGTCCAGGACTATTTCATACATGCCGTTAAGGAGCCTTGAACGCACCCTGTGGGGATTCTGAGCACCCGGCACACGCTCAACTGCATCAAAAATCTTTTTATAAACCGATTCGTCCTTCACGCCGTCCATCAGTTCGGCGTTGGAATCCATGAATATCTCCACACCCGTCTTGATAATAAACGCGCTTATTATAAAACCGGTTATGGCATCAAGTATCGGCATCTTGAGGATAAAGGTAAAAAACAGGCCCAGAAGCACTCCTACCGATATGATCACGTCATTGCGCATATTCTTGGCGTTGGCCGTAAGCATCGAGCTGTTTATTCGTTTCCCCTGCCGGAACTGGTACCACGACAGGGCCAGTTTGCCTGCAATCGAGAAAACCGTAACGTAGATCGCTATCATCGAAGGCAGTTCGCGCGGCTCCGATGAAAATATTGCCTCGATGGACGATATGAGCATCTGGATCCCCGCTATGAAAACGATCAGCGAAAGCACTTTCGTGGCTATACCTTCCGCCTTACCGTATCCGTAGGCGTATTTGCGGCTGGGGGGCCGTGTCATAATGCCCGCGGTAAAGACCATCACTATGGATATTACCACGTCGGTCGCCGAATCGAGCCCGTCGCCGAGCACGGCCAGTGACCCTGCAATAAGCCCCACAGTGATCTTCGAAACCGACAATAGCGCGTTGCCTATCGTACTGACCCACGAAGTACGGATAAGCACCTTTTCTTTTGAAACCGTTGTTTTTGTCATTCCTGTGAATAAAAGCGCAAAATTAAGAAACTGTTGAATAATTTTCAGACATATTATAAATAAAAAAGGGCGGAACTGTAATCCACCCCCGTAAATTTACCTCTCCAGCGATGCGAGGTAGGCCTCTATATCTTTTTTGAGTTTATCGTAAAGGAAACACTCCTTGTAATTCTCGTTGAAAAGCAATCCCGTACGGATATCCTGCTGGGCATTTTTGTAATTACTCTGCTCGTTAACAAGCGACACCCCACGGCGCGCCGACGAATTTATCCGTACCGATGACATATATTTAAGCTTGTCGCAGACGCCGTCCACCACAGGCATTACGACGTTATCCATCAGCGTATGACCGTGCATGAAAAGATAGCAATTCTCTTCTTTTACGCCCCGTTTAGTAAGCTGTTTTTCAAAATCGGGTATCCGATCCGATATCCTTGGGTGGTTCTTATGCAGTGTTTCGAGCTTGCGATGAACATGCCGCCCGACCCATTCGAGCGTATCGGCGCCGTTGTCGCGAAAATCCAGGTAGTTCACTTTAACCGCAGCCTTGAAATCAAGCAGCGGAAAAATATTGGGAGATGAGGTCTGCGCCGAATAAGCGTACCACACGAAAAGCGGGTAAATCCTGCGCGAATACTCACTGAAGAATTTTTCAAAATCGAATATGCGGGTATCGTTCTTGGTAGCCCTGACACAGACATTATGCAGTGAGGGAGCATAACACAGATAGTTTTCCGTTGCATAGGCATACGTATGAAAAACGTTGGGAGCCGAATTTATAAAGCGGGCAGTCTCGGTCTGGCCGGCGAAAAGATAGTCGAAATCGCTGTCCACGCAGAAAAGCGTCGTTTTGAAATCGGCCTCCTCAGCCAGCCTCAACACCACCTTTTTTCCCTTGGCAAGGTCTTCCCTCAATGGTACAGATATCTCGAAAGAGAAACCGCAGCCGGGGTCGCGCTCATAGAAATCGAAAACCCCACGCCAGAAAGCTATATCTTCATACCCTTCGACATAAACTTTAATCAGCCTCTTTCCAACTGGGGCTAAGAGCCTGTCGGGAACCGGTCCGTAATTCTCATACCCCCTCAGTATATTGTCATTATGTCCCCTCGACTGTTTTTTCTTATCACTCATTCAATATCACATATAACAATAATTAAAATTTCCCCATGCCTGATTTACAGCGTTATGCTTTTAGACAGGGTAAACGAAAACGTGGTACCTTCACCGAGCTTACTCCGGACAGCAATGGTTTCCCTGTGCGCGTTGATCGTATGTTTTACAATCGCAAGTCCCAGCCCCGTACCTCCCTGTTCACGTGAGCGGCTCTTGTCAACGCGGTAGAACCTGTCGAAGATATGAGGTATATCTTCATCCGGAATTCCTATACCTGTATCCGCAACCTCGACAAGAACCTTGTCTATAAGGTCTATGAAAGATATTTTTGTCTTTCCCCCTTTTTTACCGTAATGGAACGAGTTGCTGACCAGGTTGACCATCACCTTTTCTATCAGCGCCTTATCGGCATCCACCATTATCGGTATCCGCTGTGAAGGCTCGTGGATAACGATACTTACCTTATACTCCTGAGCCTCGTACTGCATAATATCTACAATGTACCGCGCCAGCGCCACTATATCGAAAACCTCCTTATTCAATCTGACCGCAGAGGATTCCAACTTACTTATGGCTTCCAGGTCGTTTACCATATTTATCATACGGTCTATGCTCTTGTCGGCCCTTTCGAGGTATTGGCGGTTTATCCGGCTATCCTCCAGACCGCCATCAAGCAACGTGTTCACATATCCCTGTATATTGAATATCGGAGTTTTTAGTTCATGCGATATGTTGCCGATGAATTCTTTCCTGTACCGTTCATTCTCTATCAGCCGCTCCATCTCCTGCTTGTTCGCCTCGGCCCACTCCGAGATTTCCTCCCTCATATCGCCGAGCATATTGTCTTTGCCCATCAGTTTCTTTTCGAGCTCCCTGGTTTTGATATCGCGGGAAAGAGCCATCTGGTATATAGGTTTTATGCTCGAAACCATCAATTTGCGTATGACAAAGCGCGAAAGGAAATAACCGACGATGAAAAGGCCTCCCGAATACGACACAAAATACCATTCCCACGGTCCGCCTGACAAATAGTCGACGACGGCGCCTCCAAGTGAAAGCACGCTCATTATTGCGGCTATTATGAACGCTGCCGACTCGGCGGATTTTACACGCATGGTTTACTCGTTTTGCCCGAGGTAATTCTTCATCAGCCTGGCAATATACTTGCCTATAATATCGAATTCAAGATTAACTACGGTACCTTTGACTATACTATGAAAATTGGTGTTGTCGAAAGTGTAGGGAATTATGGCGACCTGGAACGAATTATCTTTCGAATTAACCACTGTAAGGCTCACACCGTTCACGGATACGGAGCCTTTCTCCACGGTCACGTTATCTCCCGTAGGAACATACTCGAAAGTATAGTAGTAACTTCCGTCCACGTCTTCCACTTTCATGCATACCGCCGTCTGGTCGACATGCCCCTGCACGATATGGCCGTCCAGCAAAGCATCGGGACGCATACTGCGCTCCAGGTTTACCTCGTCGCCGACCTTCAACAGGCCTAAGTTGGATTTAATGAGTGTTTCTTTAATCGCGGTAACAGTATAGGTATCGCCACTTATGGACTCCACCGTAAGGCATACGCCGTTGTGTGATATGCTCTGGTCCACTTTCAACTCGCCCGCTATAGCGGTCTTCAGCGTAAATACCTTGTTCTGCCGGTCTTCTTTGATATCCACTACAGTGGCCATCCTTTCAATAATTCCCGAAAACATTTCTTATATTTTTAAAGTTTATAGCTATGTATTTCTATCGCATCGTACATCGTTCAAATCCTGCTATTGAAAATAATAAAGGTAACCCGCTACGGCAAAAAGCTTTTTTATTTCGCAAAGCCCCATTGCCATATCGTCGAAATCCCCATTTGCCGCCACGAGCCTGAACATGTCATTTCCCTGCCCACGCCTCAATATGCGGAGAGCAATCGTCCGCTTACCCACCACAAGATACGGATTGCCCGGTATGACGTCACTCGGCACTGTTTCCCTGAGAACAACCATTGCCCCCTGGGGTATCAACGGGGACATGGCGCTATTCAGGTTCAGTGCGGCGAAAGACGCCTCTCTCGCCCGCGGAACCGAAATCAGGTACGAGGCCTGCGGTAGCGACTCCAGACCGGCAACGTAAAGCAGGTCGCTTTCGTAACACGGAATCACCACCCTCTCCTGTGAGCCGCTCACGAACATATCGCCTTCGCCCGTAAGAAGCCATGCCTTGCTTATTTCCGGATAAGCCGCCGATACTGCTTCAGCGAGCTCCTTAC
>CAKUKW010000169.1 GCA_934663885.1 uncultured Tidjanibacter sp. | reverse complement strand
GTTCAGGGTGAGGGAGGGGTAAGGCTGCCCGAAGAGGGGTTTCTTGCAGCGCTCAGGAAACGTTGCGACGAAACCGGAACACTTCTTATTTTCGACGAGATACAGACTGCTCTGGGCCGTACCGGAACTATGTTCGCTTTTGAAAAGTACGGTGTTGTGCCCGACATATTATGCCTTGCGAAAGCGTTGGGCGGGGGAATGCCGCTGGGTGCATTCATTAGTTCAGGCGAAATCATGCGGGTACTGACACATGATCCTGTCCTCGGGCATATTACCACATTCGGAGGGCATCCGGTATGTTGCGCTGCAGGTCTTACCTCACTCGAATATGTCGTGAAAAACGGACTGGCGGGCGAGGCGGAGGATAAAGGCGCACTTTACGAATTATTGCTGAACCCGCATCCCCAGGTGAGGGAAATACGCAGGGCGGGGCTTTTTATGGCCGTCGAGCTTGGTTCCTCCGGAAAACTTTACAGGATAATGGAGCTTTTCAATGAGGCGGGAATACTCAGCGACTGGTTCCTTTTCTGCGATACCGCATTCCGTATTTCGCCCCCGCTGACTGTCACCGAACAGGAGATACGCGAAAGCTGCCGAATGATAACCGCGTGTCTGGACAGGCTTTGAAAGATTTGAAGATTTTCATAAAAAATGTAACTTAGGAGGTTATGGGTTTGGAAATGTCTTTTTTACATTATTATCTTCTTAAATCCCGAAATCCCTGAATTCTTCAATCTCTATTCTCAAAGTATCTTTATCGCTATTGCCGCGCAGGCTTCTGCATCGGCCAGGGCGTGGTGATGGTTGACAAGGTCGAAACCGCACTGGGCTGCTACAGTATGCAGTTTGTGGTTGGGCAGCAGTTTCCCGAACGCTGACCTCGACGCCCTGCACGTACAATGGAATTCATATTCGGGATAGTGCATGCCGTAGAGGTTGAAAACTGCCCTTAGGCACCCTTCGTCGAAAGGACTGTTGTGAGCGACAAGGGGTATATCTCCTATGGCCGGCGCCAGTTCTTCCCATACTTCGGGGAAAAACGGTGCTTCGATTGTATCGTGATAAGTAAGGCCGTGGATACGTGAATTGAACTCGGAATAATAATTGGGTCGGGGCCTTATGAGCCGGTATAGTTTATCCCTTATCTCCCCATCGCGCACGACTACTATACCCACGCTGCAAACGCTGGTGCGCTGTCCGTTGGCCGTTTCGAAATCGATTGCCGCGAAATCCTTCATTTTCCAGAGTGGGGTATAGGTATGTGGTGCAAAAATAAGCCTTCTGGTCTGAAATCGTTACTTAGTACGGTTGAATTTATACTCGAAATTAAGGGTAAAGTAAGATGAGTAGGTCTGCCGCCATGTGGTTTCGATGAACTCCGTGCGAACAGCCGTAGAAAATACGCTGTTGTTATCGAGGATGTCGAATGCGTTGAGGCTGATGATGCCCATACGGTTCTTTCCGACACGGCACTGGATAGATGCGTTCAGGGTGTGTGCCGTCATGGCGTTTTCCGGATAAGAGCTGTTCACCGAATAATTGAACGCATACACGAGTACGAGGCTTATCCTCTGGAAAAGGTCCCACCGGAGGTCTGCCGAAAGCCGCTCTGAAAAATAATTGTCCGTCTTATCCTCGTAATTCCGGAAATGGGTGTAGGAACTGCTGGAGCTTAGGTTGATTCGGATATTGGATGAGAAGTTACTCTGAAGAGACATCGTCAGGCCCCCCGAATGACGCTGGTTCCTTACCACACGCTCTTTTACCCCTTCCTCGGGATTCGAATAAGAATAGCTTCCGGCAAGCATCAGGTTGCTTTTAATGAATTTCAGGGGCATACTGAAGCGGGGGCCGGCCGAAAAGCTGTAATAATGGTTCGCATTGACGTACGTGTTGAGAGTCGAGCCCGCCGGTGCCGTATAATCGTATCCGTATTCATGCAGCGGGGTGGACTCGGCGAAGAGTATCTGCCGGCTTACTATGTCGTTATCGGTCCTGTTGCCAGACAGGTATACCGATAGGACTTTCTGTGACTCGGTGGTGTAGTTGGCGCTTATGAAAGAGTGGATCGAGCCCGATTGCCTCAGGTTCGGATTGCCGCCCCGGAGCCATAACGGATTCGAAACATCGAGTTTGTCGCTGAACATATCCAGGGAGGGAGTGCCGGTACCGTATGAGGCTCCGGCCATTAAGCCGAGCTTACCGGTTTTAAAAGAATAGTATAATTGCGGCGAGAACGAGTGGAAAGTACGCTCCATGGTTTTAACCTCGGGAAAACGGTTGTCGCGCATCATGCGCGTGTTGTCGTATGTGAACGAGGCGCTTATTTCATGTTTTTCATTTTTGCTGTAATTGTAGTTGGCACTTACGGAATTGGTCAGGTTGTTCACGGTCTGGGTTCGGGTCCGGACGCTGTCGATGATGTGCGTAAGGGTATCGACTGCCAGTATGTGGTTACGGCTGTTGCGGTAGTTCAAACGATAGGAAGCGCCGAAAGTTCCCGCTTTTTCTGTGGTGTAATTGTACGAAACCGATCCCCGGCCGGACATACTGCCCGTATCGCCGTCGCTGATAATATAGCGTTTTTCGGCAGTGGTCACACTGTTTTCGATATCCACTCCCCGGCTGTTGCCGTCGGAGGCGCTGAACGAGGCGCTGGAACTTAGCGAGTGCTTGCCGAAACGTTTCTGGAAATACCCGTTGGCCGATGCGGTAAGGTTATCGTCGGAGTTATCCTTAGAGGTTAATATGTGGTTGAGCACTTCTCCGTCGCGGATTGAAAAAGCTGTGGCATCGGACGCCGAGCCGTTGTCGGAATAAGAGAGGCTGGCAGAAATCGAGCCGTTACTCTTTTTCTCCAGATCTTTGTATTTATACCTGGCATTGACAGTGTGGGTGCCATTACGCGATCTGCCGGAAGTCGTATCGGCAGACAGGAAACTCTCGAAGCTGTCCGTAGGGAAGTATTCTTTTTGCGAGATGGATTTCGAACGGGAAATCGAATGCCGGAAATTGTAACCGCCCCCGTATTCGTGTTTTTTGTTTTTCGACTTTGCCGTGAGCTGCAAAGATATGGTTTCGTTGGCATTGTATCCCGAGCCGGCGCCCGAAGTAACAGAAAAAAAGCCTCCTCCCCCCATCATGCCGTAAAAGTCACCGCCTCCGATGGTGTTCTGCATATTGCGGGCGTTGGCGCTGAACTGAGCCTGGTACCTTTCATTGAACAGGTTGGATTCCAGTGAGCCGTAATACCTGAGCTGCCGGCGGCCGTCGATATCCCTGCGGAAGTCGAGTCCGCCTCCCGCGTTCAGGGAGCCGCTGAGCGAGGTGTCGAAGGAATCGAAAGTGAGAAGGTTGATGACTTTGCGCTTTTTTGCGTTCTCTTCTCCGAACTCTATGGCCGATTCCTCATCATCCTCGTCGTAGGCCTGTATCATTGAGACTTTGTCGGCCTCGAGGTATTTGAGTGCCGACCGCGCATCCTCGCCGAAGATAAGCCTGTTATTTACGTAAGTCCGCTTTACGGTGTCCTGCCCTATGACTATTTCTCCCGATTCGAGCACCTGTACTCCAGGCATGCCGCGCAGTATTTCGACGGCGGCGTCGCCCCTCATGGTATTGACCGCTTTGGGGAAATAAAAGGTGGTATCACCCTTAACCTTGAACATTTCCATTCTTGCCTTCACGACCACTTTATCTATATCGTGGGTATCTTCGGCAAGTTTTATCTTCCCGAGCAGGATGTTACCCCTGGAGCGGCTGTCGAGCGGTACGGTTTTCATCTTATAGCCCAGGTAGGAGATCTCCAGCCGGGCCTGTTTACCCAGGCTTTCCCTGATGACGAATTCGCCTTTACCATTGGTCGAAAACCCCTTGACCGATATCTTTTCATCGGCCCACTCTTCGACGACAAGCGAAACGACGGCGCCGATAATGGGCTGGGAACTCAGGGAGTCCACTACGGTACCCTTGACTTCTCGCCCGCCCCCACCGCTGTAATAAGATCCGCTGATTATGACCTGCCCTCTGGCAGACGGAGGGAAAAGGGATACTCCCAATGCGATCATCAATATTGCCCGGGTCAGGTAGCTCATGGTGCGAATTTAACAAATTAACGGGGATTTTTACAGTATTCGTATATGTTTTCTGACTATGACTTGACGAAAAAGGTGTAGAGAGTTTTTGCCGGTTCGACGGATCGCTGTTTCCCGTTATGTTTTTAAACAGTAAAGCGGGCTTTTAGCCCGCTTTACTGTTTGTATACTTAAATAACCTCCAGGAATTATTTGATTTCCACTACCGTGTTCCAGTTGTGTTTGTCCTCGATCTCGCCGTACTGTATGCCGCGCAGCGTTTCATAGAGTTTCGTACTCCATTTGCCCGCAGTTTTTCCATCCCCGTAAGTGTAGGTCTTGTTCGCACCGTTGTCGAAGATGACGCCGATGGGTGAAATCACAGCCGCGGTGCCGCAGGCGCCCGCTTCTTCGAATTCAGCCAGCTCCGCTACCGGGATATTGCGGTTCTCCACCTTAAGGCCGAGGTCTGCGGCAAGTACCCTGAGGCTCTTGTTGGTGATAGAAGGCAGAACGGAATGTGAGTCGGGAGTAATGTACGTATTGTTCTTAATCCCGAAGAAATTGGCCGCGCCGCATTCCTCTATATACTGCTTCGTCGCGGGATCCATATATATAACGTTCGAGTAGCCCATCTTGTGCGCGTTCTCGCC
>CAKUKW010000168.1 GCA_934663885.1 uncultured Tidjanibacter sp. | reverse complement strand
GGTCTATGGGCTGGATTGCCTCGCAAAAAATAATGCTCACCTTTCCTTTTGCGATCCCGCAGGGGCGATTCAAAACAAAAATCAGAAAACCGACTGCTTCCCAGGTTTTATTTATTAAGACGCTGCGGCAGGTTTTTACGAAAGCAGCGTCTTAATAAACAAAACCGCCCGTTTGGGCGGCTGTTTTATTATTTTTGTTTGTCGGGGTGAAAGGATTCGAACCTTCGGCCTCCACGTCCCGAACGTGGCGCGCTAACCGGACTGCGCTACACCCCGCCTAAAAGGCGAGGCAAAGATAGTAAAATATATTTTACAGGATACGGTGACCGGCAAAAAATTATATGATTAGTCTCTTTTGCACTCTTATTCCTCGTAGGATAGCTTTTGGAGGCCGACTCCGGGTACGCTTTTTCCGGCGGCAAAACTCAATGTACGGGAATATCGATTTACCGATAATTGCCTGCCCGAAAGCCAAAATCCGCTTTGGTATAACTATAGGGCCGGAATCTCGCAATTCAGCCGGTTTTATATAGATATCGACGGACTGCCGCGGCATCACGGCAGAAAATTATTCTTATATTTACGCCGCTTAAAACTTCTTAAAACAAGAAAAATGGAAAAACTGGAATTAAAAGACATCCTCGCGATCTCGGGCCAGGGCGGACTTTTCCGTTACATCGCCCCCAGCAGTAACGGGGTTATCGTTGAAGCCCTTTCCGACGGAAAAAGGATGAACGCGTCGGGCACGGCTAAAATCAGCTCCATGGCTGAAATTGCCATATATACCGAATCGGAAGATATGCCGCTTTGGAAAGTGTTCCAGGCAGTTTACAAACATACGGAAGGTAAAACTACACTCAGCCCGAAATCAGATCCGGCCCAATTGAAGAAGCTTTTTGCGGAAATACTGCCTGACTACGATCAGGACAGGGTACACGTTTCGGATATGAAAAAAGTATTCGGTTGGTATAATATACTGGTAGAGGCGGGAATGACCGATTTTACCATCGAGGAAGAAACACCGGAAGACGGGGAAGAAAAGAAAGAAACTGAAGTGGCGGAAGCCTGATTCTCCGGGTTTTATATGACCATAAGTTTTACAGAAGGTGCGAACGGCGTTCTCCGTTCGCACCTCGCTTATTAACCCGTCAGGTATTTTTTATATCATAGCGGTTTACAAGTGAAAGAAGGTGCGGCCTGAGGCTGTCTCCACGCTTCAGTCCCATCTTATATCTGATATGGCTCCTTACAGACGTAACGGTAGATGGGGAAACATGCCTCGCTTCGCATATCTCCGAAACTGTTTTACCGTCTATGATACTGCAGCAAATTTCCAGTTCCGAACCCGTAAGCGAAGGACAGGCCGAAACCAGTGCAGACCTTATTTTTTCGTCCGTACGTATGGAGTCCTTTACCCTGCTTACAATGACTTCCCTCATACTGGCGTCCATGCGATCTACGAGTTCCGCAGCCTCCTGCCTGTTGAAATTACTTCCGCGTATAAGATCTATATGTTCCGGCTCTATTGCAAGCAACCGCAGCAGCTCCTGCCTCTCCTGTATTACGATCATGTTCTCACGATCTATGCTCCGTGTAGCATTTAGCACCCTTGTCAATACCACGGGGGTTGCAATAAAAACAAGTATCAGGATAAGGAAGGCATTGAACACCTGGTCGTCGCCGATAATAATTACGGCGGCTATGTACGAAGCCACCCCGAGTACCGATATTATGGCCGGAAGATGCCGGTATTTAATGATGGCCGACAGAATGCCAAGCGCGAGGAATATACACATGTTTATATAAATGGATTCCATCGCCCTCAAGACATCGTCCATGTACAGCGCAGCATATATATTGTAATATGCGAGGTTGACGGATATGGTAAGCACATGTACAAGAATTGCCATATTAGGCGATATCCTTCTGCAGCGGTAAAGCAAAGCAATTATCAGGAAAATAACCATACTCGCCACATTTACGACGATAAGCGGCGTATATGTGGTTTTCATGAAAAAAAGTAGATTCACAATAATACCTGCACAAAAAAATACGGTCGAGAACCATACTATCTGGGAGAGCACCTGATAGATGCTTTTTTTATCATTTTTACTCATTTTATTAAGGTTTTGGTGTGCGGCCGCCTCAACAGGACATTTATCAGCATTGCCGGCTTCAATAAAAACTGCAAGATAATAAAAAATCAGCATTTTTCAGTACGTATTTGAAGTCGATTAATTTTTACCCGTAAATTCTTTGGCTTACATTTGTAATGCAAAAATCCATTGGGAATCTTCCTTATCTCAATTAAGGCGATTCCTTTTCATTTGCTTATAATATGGGGGTATGCAAATGAATACAGGAGAAACAGGCCGGAGTTACTTTGGCCTGTTTTTGTTTATCATATAATCACAGGATATTTTATTCTATTTCGGGGTGGCCGCAAGCAATATTAAATATACGGTATCCGTTTTTCAGAAATAATATTGTATTTTTGCGTTGCTTATGATGAAAACCGGACTCTTACATTCGAAGCGGCTGCTTATCTTAATCCTACTGATGTCGTCGGTGTTCCCTAAAGGGTTCTCACAAACTGTCACGATAAGCGGACGCGTATTCGATAGTGAAACCAAAGAGGCCATTGTAGGAGCCTATGTTTTCATAGCCGATCCTTCTGTGGGGACTACAACGGACTCACTCGGCTATTATAAATTGAATGTCAGGCCTATCGAAATCTCAATAACCGCTTCCTATGTCGGTTATAACCCGAAAACAACAACTGCAAAAGTAGGAGGAAACCTCACCGTCGATTTCGGGCTCGAGTCCAATACTAAAATAGATGCGATAAAAATAACGTCCGTGTCACCCCAAAGGAACATTACAGACACCCACATGGGTTTGGACAGATTCTCCATCAAGGATATCAAAAGAATGCCTACCCTACTCGGAGAAGTAGACCCGTTAAAATCGATCCAGATGCTTCCCGGGGTGCAAGCTACATCCGAAGGAAGTACGGGATTCAGCGTAAGGGGGGGCGCACCCGACCAAAACCTGATCCTGCTGGACAACGCGACAGTATATAACGCATCGCACCTGCTTGGATTCTTTTCCGTATTCAACAACGATGTGGTGAGGAGCGTGGAGCTCTATAAAGGGGATATTCCCATGCGCTACGGCGGACGCCTGTCATCGCTGCTCAGTGTGAATACAAAAAACGAATTCCCGGAGCGTTTCAGGGGCACCGGAGGCATAGGACTCATATCGAGCCGCCTCCTCCTCGAGGGACCCCTGGGAAATAAAACGTCTTGGTTGGTAAGCGGCCGCAGGAGCTATGCCGACGCTTTCCTCGCATTGGCCAGCAACGAGCAGCTACGCAAAACCTCAGTCTATTTCTACGACGCCAACGCCAAACTAACGCATCGTTTCTCGATGAAAGACATGGTGGAGTTCAACGGTTATTTCGGGCGCGACCATTACGGGGCGGAAGGTGCGGCTTTCGACTACGGCAATGTCGCCGCCTCATTAAGCTGGCGCCACATATTTAACGAAAGCATGCTGTTGCGCACGAGCCTCAACTACAGCGACTATTCATACGACCTTATGTCGAAAATGGCTGGCTACGAACTGAACTGGGAGTCGGGAATCCGTGATATCATGCTCAGAAGCGATATGGAACACAGAGTAAACGATTATTTAAATCTCACGTACGGCTTTACCTCGACGTTCCACCGGTTCAATCCTGGCGTAGGATATATAGAAGGGCTGCACGACGTGGATATAACCAGGAGTTATGCCCTCGAATCGGCTGTTTATATTTCAAATGAGCATCAACTTTTCGACAGGCTGACCCTGAGATACGGCATACGATTTAATATTTTCAATAATATAGGTCCTGCAACAGTTTACCACTACGACTCAGATTATAATCCCGCAGGTGAAAATTCGTACGGACGCGGCAGTATATATAATACATTTACAGCATGGGAGCCACGCGCAGGGCTTGTTTTCAGGATTACCGAAGATTCCTCATTCAAAGGCAGTTTTTCGCGTAACGTGCAGTTTGTCCAATTGGCGAACAATTCCGCATCGGGCACTCCTCTCGACGTTTGGTTCGCGGCTAGCCCTAACGTAAAGCCTCAGACCGTAAACTCGTGGTCGGCAGGCTATTTCCATAATTTCAACGACAATATGTACGAGACTTCCGTCGAGCTTTACTATAAGGATATGGATAACGTGATAGACTTCAAGGAGCACGCCAACATGTTGATGAACAAGCACATCGAAGGAGAAATAAGGACGGGTACCGGCAGAGCCTACGGTATAGAATTCATGATTAAGAAAAACTCGGGAAAGTTGAACGGATTTTTAAACTATACACTTTCGCGCTCGGAGCGGACAATTCCCGGTATTAACGGCGGCAAAACGTACCTCGCACCCTATGATAAGACCCATGCTGTCAACATAATGGTAAATTACGATTTTTCGGAACAGTGGAGCGCCTCCGCTATATGGGTCTATGCTACGGGCAACCCGACTACGTACCCTGTAGGCAGATTCATTATCAACGGCGAGATATTCCCTATATATTCGGAAAGGAATGCCGGCCGTTTTCCCGATTACCACAGGCTGGACCTCTCTGTTACCTACCGCCCGAAACGCTCGCAGAGCAAGTTTTGTCATTACCTATGCACACCGAACTTGACGAAGAACAGCAAACATACATTAT
>CAKUKW010000167.1 GCA_934663885.1 uncultured Tidjanibacter sp. | reverse complement strand
CCCTTCCAAGAGGCTGCAGCCATCCGAGCTGATAGCGACGGGTATAGCAGGCATCGACCTTAACAATACGATAGTTTCGGGGCAGAAGATACCCTTCTTCGCCGACCCCGACCAGCCTTACAACCAGGTGATGGCGAGTGTGGCCCTGAGGGCTCAGGCCGACAAGATCATCCTGGGCGGCATGGGTATGACCAACGACGATTACCTCTATTTTAAGAACCTTTTCGAGAACGCCGGCGTGCTTGACCGCATAGTAAGTTTTGTCAATACGACCGAGAATCCTCCGGTGGAGCGACTGCTCGTTCCCGATATGGCGCTTACGGCCGCCGAATATTTCGCGGTCGAAAAGGGAGAGAAGGTGCTCGTACTGCTTACGGATATGACGCTTTATGCCGATGCCCTGGCCATAGTGTCGAACCGTATGGACCAGATCCCCTCGAAAGACTCGATGCCGGGCTCGCTTTATTCCGACCTTGCCAAGATATATGAAAAGGCGGTGCAGCTTCCGGGCGGCGGCTCGATAACGATCATAGCGGTTACGACCCTTTCGGGCGGCGATATTACGCACGCCGTGCCTGACAATACGGGTTATATCACCGAAGGGCAGTTATTCCTGCGAAGGGACAGCGATACCGGTAAGGTCATCGTCGACCCGTTCAGGAGCCTTTCACGACTGAAACAGCTGGTGATAGGAAAGAAGACCCGTGAAGACCATCCGCAGGTGATGAACGCGGCGGTCAGGCTCTACTCGGATGCGGCTAACGCCAAGACCAAGCTGGAGAACGGCTTCGACCTTACGGACTACGACGAGCGTACATTGCAATTCGCTAAAGCCTATTCCGAAAAACTGCTCGCCATAGACGTAAACATTGGTATTACGGAGATGCTCGATACGGCGTGGAAGCTCTTCGCGGAGTATTTTACGAAGGACGAGGTTTCAATCAGGGAAGACCTGGTAGCTAAATACTGGCCCAAGACAATTTAGAGATTTGCAGATTTAAATATTTGAAAATGAAATCCTCATCTTTAAATCTCTGAATCCTTAAATCTATAAATTTTAAATTTGTGGCTATTAAATATCAATATAACAAAACTTCGCTCGGCGATATGCGCAAGCAGCTCTCCATGCGGCAGCGTGCCCTTCCTACTATTAAAAGTAAGGAGTCGGCGCTGAGGCTGGAGGTTAAGAAAGCACGGGACGCCGCGTCGGAGTATGAGGAAAAACTCGGTGAACTGCTCAGGCGCTATGAGTATATGGCGGCATTGTGGGGCGAGTTCGACCAGGGGCTACTCCGGATAAAGGATATCGATCTGGGAACGGGCAAGATAGCCGGGGTTAAGATACCGGTGGTAAAGGACATTGTTTTCGATCAGCGGGATTACGACCTGTTCAGCAGCCCTGTCTGGTTTGCCGACGGTGTGGAGTTGCTCAAGGAGATCGCGCGGCTGGGTATCGAATATGAAGTTTACGTCCGTAAGACGGAGCTCCTCGATCATGCCCGCAAAAAAACCACGCAGAAAGTGAACCTCTATGAAAAAGTACAGATACCGGGTTATGAGCAGGCGATACTGAAGATCAAACGATTCATGGAGGATGAGGAAAACCTCTCGAAGAGTTCGCAGAAGATCGTCAAGAACAAACACGAGAAACAGGAAAAGCAGGAGTCGCAGCAATGATAGTAAAGATGAGCAAATACACTTTTGTACTCTATCACAAGAGGCAAAAGGAATTCCTGGAGGCTTTGCAGGAGCTCGGCCTGGTCGATATCACTTCGACCGGATGGGAGCCCGATGAGCGGGAGCGCGATATGCTTATTTCGCTCGAGCAGCACCGCACTGCGGCCGCATATTTCAAGGAACTGGCCAAGGACGAGAATTTCAAGCCGGGCAAACCTTTCGCCGACGGGGAAGAGGCTTTCGGGGCTTACCTGCGTGCTTCGGCCGAAATAGAGAGCCTTAAGGGCCGCATTGAAAAGGCCGTAAAGGAAACCGGCGATCTGTCGGTATGGGGCGATTTTTCGCCCGAATCGATACATAACCTTGCCGAAAAGGGTATTACCCTCCGTTTCTTTTCGGTATACGGCAACGAATTCGACAAGCTTCAGGAGAAATACGGGGAAGAATTAATAATCGAGAAAATAAACGACCTCGACGGACACGTATATTTTGTTGTCGTCCAATATGAGCCGGCCGACATACCCTTCGACGCGCAGGAATACAAGACTCCCGAAATGACTGCCGAGCAGAAGGAGGCGCATATAGCATCGCTCGAAGATAACCTGAGGGAGCAGAATGAAATCATGGCACGTGCGGCGGCCTCGGCGGATCTTATCGAAAAGCATGGGGAACGTATACGTGAACGGCTCGACTTCAGCAAGGCCACCCGAAGCGGTGAACGCACGGCTGAAGATACGATTGTGGTAATGGAAGCGTGGGCTACCCAGGCAACGTCCCCGCAGGTCGACGCTATGCTCGAAGAGTGGCCCGATGTGGTTTACTTTAAGGATAAACCGACACCACACGACGATACCCCGGTGGTACTCAAGAACAGCAAGGCGGCAAGTCCCTTCGAGGTGATAGGGAATTTCTATTCCCTTCCTAAATACGGTACGATTGACCTTACCTCTTTTTTCGGCCCGTTCTATATGGTATTTTTCGGTTTTTGCCTCGGAGACGCCGGTTACGGCCTGATCCTGTTCCTGGCTGGTTTCCTGCTCAGACGCATGAAAGGCAAGGGCATGAAACAGATATCCAACCTCACGTTCCTTTGCGGGGGCGCAGCGATCCTTTTCGGTCTCCTGATAGGCTCATTCTTCGGGGTCGATCTCGGCGGGGTGCCCGCGTTCGAAGGGATCAAGGATAAATTCCTTACCACCGATAAGCTCTTCTACGTAGCCCTTTGGATGGGTGTGGTACAGATATTCTTCGCGCTTATACTGAAAGTTATCAACACTACCCGCCAGTATGGGTTTAAATACTCGCTGGGAACGATTGGCTGGATGATGATACTGCCTTACGCGGTCATACTCATATTCGGACTTCTCCAGCCCGATGCGGGGTACAGCGTTAATATGTCTTCACCGGTAAATATAGCCGTGATGTGCGTGGGACTCATACTCATGCTGATGTTCCATAATCCCGATAAAAAGCCGTGGGCCAATATAGGCAGCGGCCTGTGGAACACGTATAACGACGTGACGGGTTTTCTGGGCGACTTCCTGAGCTATATCCGCCTCTTTGCGCTCTGCCTTTCGGGCGGTACGCTGGCGGTGGTCTTCAATGACCTGGCGCTGGGGCTCGCTCCCGATATTCCGGTAATTAGGCAGTTGGTAGTTATTCTAATCCTTGCCTTCGGGCACAGTATCAACCTGTTCATGTCGGGACTCGGAGCTTTCGTCCACCCGATGCGACTGACATTCGTGGAATTCTACAAAAACGCGGGGTTTGAAGCTACCCAGAGGGAGTTCAGCCCGCTCAAGAAAAGCGACAGATAAAACTTTAAATAAATATTTCAAACTAAAAAACAAAATTATGGAACCAATTTATTTAGCTTATATCGGAGTGGCACTCATGGTTGCCCTTTCGGGTGTAGGCAGTTCTTACGGGGTAACCATTCCCGCCCTCGCAGCCGTAGGCGCCATGAAAAAGAACAAGGGTGCGTTCGGTAGCTATATGATCCTTACGGCCCTTCCCGGTACGCAGGGCCTTTACGGGTTCGTATGTTTCTTCCTCGTGAAGAACTACCTTACCGCCGGGATCACCGTGATGCAGGCTGCCGCCATCCTGGGGTTGGGGCTTTTGGTAGGAGTCGTCTGTCTGCTTAGCTCAATTCGCCAGGGACAGGTATGCGCCAATGGCGTCGCCGCTATCGGCAACGGGCACAACGTAATGGGTAATACGCTTATCCTTGCCGCTTTCCCGGAGCTTTACGCTATCCTTACGGTAGCTGCCGTGTTCCTTGTAACCAGCCTCATGGGCGCTCCGGTAGTCTGACGGTGTCGGTATGATCTATACGGGGACGATCTGCAAAGACCGTCCCCGTAATCGTTTTAACCGCACGAAACAATTCTCTGAAACGGTGTCCGGAACCCCTCCGGAAGTAATTATCGATGCAGGATTTACAGGGTACGAATAAAATCACTATTTTTATAAGCCGAATTACATAACAGCAGGTCGCGGTTAGAGTCCTTAACAGGGGGCGTGCTGAATAGGATTCCTTTATCGGCCTGAATTATATTGAAAATTAAATACAAGTGAGCCATTATGAAAATTTCCACCGTTATAAAGACATTTAGTTTTATTGCATTAGGGGTAATACCAATGATGTTTGTGACATTTGCGGTCTCCTGTGATTCTGACAGGATGCCGGTATTCTCGGTATCCCCGGCTGTTACGGAATTGGAATTCTCGACCGACGGGAAAACGCTCTTTTCAGGTACGGCCAATGTGCCTCTTACGTTTACTGTCAGTACCAACCAGGATGAATGGAGCGTCGAGTTGTCGGAGCAGGATTCGTGGCTTAATGTCAAAGAGAACGAAGAAAGCTTTACGCTTTCCGCCACACATAATATCGATATGGACGTCAGGGGCCCGATAACCGTTACCGTCAGGTCGGGCAAGGCAGAGGATGTCGTGATTGCTGTTACCCAGCAAGGCGTATCCGCCACGCTTCCTACCTTATATTTCGGGGGAAGATATGCGGTCGCAGGAGAAGAAGACCAGTGCGCTTACCTGAAGGACGGGGAACTGGGCGTACTCGGTAAG
>CAKUKW010000166.1 GCA_934663885.1 uncultured Tidjanibacter sp. | reverse complement strand
TGGTCATCAGCGTCATCTCGCTTCTCAGCAACCTCTTCAGGTACCTCGGGCAATGGACGGCCGAAAAGATGAAGATCAGAACACTCCAGCGTATGCGCAATGACGTATACGACAACGTTATAAACCTCAACCTGGGATTCTTTTCCAACGAGCGTAAGGGCGATACCATGTCCAAGATAACGTCGGATGTGCAGGTGGTACAGTTCTGCATCACAAATACTCTGCAGGTAATTTTCCGCGACCCCTTCCTTATACTGACTTACGTTTTCCTGATGATAGTTATCTCCCCCGAACTCTCCCTCTTCTCGGTGGTCTACCTGCCTGTCGTTGCCCTTATCATCGGGGTGATAGTCAAAAAGCTACGCAACCCCGCCAAACAGGTGCAGGAGAGCTTCGGCGAAATGACATCTGTACTCGACGAGTCCTTCGGGGGAATGAAGGTTATAAAAGGATATAATGCGGAAGGATTCTTCGCAGGCAAGTTCCACAGTATAAACGAAACATTCTCAAGGATTTCACGAAAGATGGCCCGCAGGCAGCAGCTTGCCTCCCCCATTAGCGAATTCCTGGGCATAGCAGCTGCGGCCGGATTGCTGGTATTCGGGGGAATGCTGTTTATGAAAGGGTACCTTGCAGGGGGCGGTTTCCTTACGTTCATAGGCATATTCACACAGATAACAAGGCCCGTAAGGTCGTTTGCCGACGCCTTTGCAAATATCAACCAGGGAATAGCCGCAGGTAACCGCGTACTGGGCCTGCTAGACACACCGAGTTCGATCACAAATTCGCCTGATGCCATAGACATGCCGGAGTTCGGGGAAAGCATAGAATTCCGCGATGTGAGGTTCTCTTATGAAAGCCGGGAAGTTATATGCGGAATAAGTTTCAGCGTTAAAAAGGGACAGACCGTAGCCCTTGTCGGCCCTTCGGGTGGCGGCAAATCCACCATCTCAGACCTTATACCCCGCTTCTACGATGTCACGGCAGGGGAAATACTTATAGACGGGAAAAATATTAAGGATTACAACATCGCGTCCATGCGCCGGCGAATGGGAATAGTGGCGCAGGAAACCGTACTTTTCAACGACACGATTGAAAACAACATAAGGCTCGGCAACGAAGAAGCCTCCATGGACGATGTCATTAAGGCCGCCAGGGTAGCCAACGCCGACGGGTTCATAATGGAGACCGACGGCGGTTATGAGACCAACATAGGAGACCGCGGCGCCAAACTTTCGGGAGGCCAGCGCCAGAGGCTCAGTATAGCCCGTGCGGTATTAAAGAATCCCGAAATACTGATACTCGACGAAGCCACATCCGCGCTCGATACGGAAAGTGAAAAACTCGTCCAGGATGCGCTCAATTCACTGCTCGCCGGCCGTACGTCGATAGTCGTAGCCCATCGCCTGAGCACTATCCAGGGAGCCGATAAAATAATAGTCGTTGACCAGGGCCGGATAGTCGAGGAAGGCACTCACGAAGAGTTGATGAAGAATAAGGCCGTATATGCCAAGCTTATAGAAATGCAGCAACTGGCTTAAACCCTGTAAGGATTTACAGAGCTTAAGACTTAGAAATGACTAATTCGATACTCTTTGTGTATCGTCAAAAACAGCAGGGAATTCCCTGCTGTTTTTTATATTCTAAAAGTCTGACCAAAAACTAAGAAAAACTTTTTTGATAGTGTTCCATTTTATCATTCATCAGCCTCATGGGCAATTGGGGTTGTTCTAGATGCTGTTCGGTTTCCGTTTGTTATGTTTGTTTGTACATCTCCTGTTGCTACTGGCGTAATAGTTACGTCTATTATACAACCTTGTTCGGCATGCTCGTTACATAGATAAGCATTTGTATTAGGAGCCCAAATAGCAGTAGTTGCAGGCCTCCGACATCTTACTCCGAAATTATGAACTCCTTCATTTGGACATCCATCAATAATACATCTTGGCATAATAAATTAGTTTTTAGATGAATTAAATTTAATTAGTTTCTCCCAATCAATTTCTCCTGATTCTTTACAAAATGTCAAAGTAAATTCTCTCGTGAATTTGTTGATACAATTACTATACGAAAGCATAAAAGCATCATTCCTCTCTTTTGCTTTAGTTCCTAATGGTTCAATAATTTCTATATAAAGGTCTTCATTACCAGATATAAATTCCCAAAAATTCTGTCCGCAATATTTAAAATAATCTCCTTTGTCTGGATTCCTATCTTGTCCATAACAGCATCCATTTACAGCTACTACATTTAATTGAGAATTGCTTGTTCTTAGCGTTTTTTTGCTGTTTTAAACCCACTAATCATTTTTTTAATTGCAGGGGCATTACCCCAATTAGGCCCAGATTTAATGGTGACAATATAACGTATATTATCGAAATCAAATTCTAAGTCTACACCTTCAATGCCTGATTTATTGCCTCCATATACTTTATTACAAATAAAGATTGCTAATCCCTCTAGCCAATCACCGAAAATGGTCTCTTCACTTGAAGAGATATAAGCATCTACAATTCCATTAACTATCTGATCGGCAGTTAAAACATATTTAGCTTTAAAAAGATATGGGTTCTTGCGCTTTAAAATCTTTGTTAACTTTAAATTATCTATACTTTGGATTCTTTTTTGATGAAATATGCCAATATTCTCTTCTACATATTGACAAACATCATTTAAATTTAACTCTTCCATTTTTACTTATCTTTTGGGGGCTTATTTTTTATTTCAACTTCCAAATCTTTACCTACCATCATACAATAGTCTAATACGATTTCAACACCAATGCCGTTTCTATGCATTCTATGGGCAACTTTTAAAGTTGTTCCTGAACCCATAAACGGATCTAACACCATATCGTTTTCTTTTGTAAACAGCTTAATGAACCATTCGGGCAGCTCTTCAGGAAAAGCAGCACTATGATTCTTATTATTGCATTCTGTTGCTAAATGCAAGACATTCGTAGGGTATGCTTTATCCCTGTTTACCCAATTAGATATATTTTTACCAAATCCACTTCCAACCTTAGAATTATCTCTTGTTTTATCTGTATCAGAAAGATTTTTTAATCTTGACTTTGACCATTCGCCCATGGGAACCATAACCTCTTCCTGATACATATTAAATTTTTTATCCTTATTAAATTGCAATAATCTTTCCCAAGAATCTCGAAATCGATTAGGCCATTTCCCTGGATAAGAATTTTTTTTATGCCAAATAAATTCTTCAGTCCACAACCAGCCTTGTTTACGCATTGCCAAAATGAGTTCCATAACATAGGTGCTTCGTTCTCCGTCAACAACTTTCTCTTTTATGTTCAAAATAAAAGTTCCTGTCGGTTTAAGCACGCGCAGTAGTTCTTTTGAAATTGGCAGAAACCATTTTACATATTGTTCTGGGTGAATTCCTCCATATGTATTCTTCCTTTGGTCCGCATACGGAGGAGAAGTAACAATTAAATCAACAGAATTGTCAGATATATTCTTCAAAATCCTCTTACTATCACCTAAATAAATATCTACACTCATAGATCTCTTCTTTTTTCAAAAGTACAAAAAATTAAGGCTACTTCCAGCCATATTCCTTATATGTGTATAGCGATTATGACCATTAGCCCTTACATGAGGACTGAAAACTACTTGTTAATAACATAAAATAGTAAATTTGTAAATGAGTTATTTAAGGAAATGCAGCGCAAAATGTACAAATAGGCACAGTTGAGAACTCGTTCCCTCTACCGCTGAAAATCCAGTCTAAAGGCTTTTATTCAAAGGCTTATCTCGCTAAGATAATTTTATATTCTATAAAATAAAACTCCCAAACTACCTAAGCCGGCCCGATTCGTTTCCTTGCGAAGATTTTTTTGTCAAGGAAAAGGTATTTTACAACTATCCAGAGCAGCGGCGCACTCATAATCACGAGCCCCGCTTCGGCACCCTGTATCCCTACGGCCCATATAACATAAAGCCCCAGCAGCAGCACTCCCGCGACAATCGCAGGAAGCCTTCCCCTGCGTTTCCTCACGATTGCGATGCCCAACCATATCAGGAGCGGGTTGTAAAGCAGCAAATTGAAATTCACTTTGAACTCCATGTGCGTCCCGTAAAACATAAGGAAAACTATCAGTAATCCCAGTGCCCCCAGCACAAAACAGTATATCGCATCGGCAACGCGGGAATTTGCCAGTATGATACCGAGCGAAATAAGTATCAGCAATATATAGGGATAATTCCTGGCCATAAAGTTTTTATGCCCGGCCCCCCTGGTGTCGGGATTTATTACGATATCCTCCCTGACCAGTCCCCCGCCCTGGGCTACTTCGGGAAGTCCGTCGTAGAGAAGCCGCGGAAGGCACATCATCTGGAAATTATCGATGCCGACGTCGACCCTTGAACCGAGGATAATGTTTATACCTATCTTAGCCCATGGCTTCTCGAACAGGCATTCATTCAGGTAGCGGCGCCACGTACTGTCGGCTTCCGCATAAAGGAACCCGCCATTCTCATCAACGGCTTCCACTATAATATCCCTGAGCTCGGTCGTACAGTTACGTTGTATGAATTTATACTTATAAGCCCTGTTCTCGGGCAGGTCACGGTAGTCGAGTTCGGCAAGTATCCTTTCGGTCTGGATGTCGGTCAGGCCAAGCACCTGTTCGTAAACATACCTTTTCTCGGCCGCGTATTCCCAGACGAAATGCTCGAAACTCTGGATGCCCAGGTAATAATCCAAATCGCCTTTGACAAATTTCATATAGAAATTAGGGTCGGCGAAGTTAAACAT
>CAKUKW010000165.1 GCA_934663885.1 uncultured Tidjanibacter sp. | reverse complement strand
TTCTTGTACCCTGGAACTATGAGACCTTGCGACAGGATCACAGCAAGGATTTTATTTCGCGGATCGAGAAATACGACGGGTTCTGCACTATTCCGAGCCATACAGATTATCGCCGCGAGGTCGGCAAATTCCTAAACAAGTACGAGCCAACGCCCTACGCTCCGGCTCCGGGGGAATTTCCGAAAATTACCGCCTTTCTCGCCCATATCTTTGGCGATCAGGTGGAGTTTGGTCTGGACTATCTGCAACTCCTGTATCTGAAACCCCTGCAACGGTTGCCTATTCTCTTACTTGTGTCGCGTGAGCGCAATACCGGAAAGACTACGTTTCTGAATTTTCTGAAAGCCATATTCGGCGGCAATATGACTTTCAATACTAATGAGGATTTCCAGAGTCAATTCAATTCGGATTGGGCAAACAAACTTCTTGTCGGTGTCGATGAAGTATTGCTGAACCGGCGTGAAGATTCAGAACGGCTGAAGAACCTGAACACAGCGAAAAGCTACAAGATCGAGGCGAAAGGGAAAGACCGCAGCGAGATTGAGTTTTTCGCCAAGTTCGTGCTATGTTCCAACAATGAGAATAATCCCGTAATCATCGAGCCGGGAGAAACCCGCTATTGGGTATTGAAGATACCTGCTCTGGAGAAGGACAATAACAACCTTCTCGATGAGATGAAAAAGGAGATTCCGTACCTATTGCAGCACCTCACGACGCGACAGCTTACAACCCGCCAGGAGAGCCGCCTATGGTTTCGAGCCGACTTGTATTTCACGCCTGCCCTTCACCGGATCATTAATCACAACCGGGGAAAAGTGGAGAATGAGATGCTGATTGTCGTATGCGACATTTTGCTACAACTGCGAGAGGATACCTATATATTCTGCGTGAGCGATATGGCGGCTATGCTCGAACTGCGACAACTAAAGGCCGAACACTCTCAGATCCGCAAGGTCTTGCAGGATAACTGGAACCTTTCACCGGCTGCAAATACTGTTCGCTACACTTCTCACAGGTTCACTTATGATGGAGATATTTTTTCCTCATCGAGAACGGGAAGGGTCTATACTGTAACTAAAAGTCAAATCGACAAAATGCTTTCCGATTGTAACGATTGACCGGGAACGATTTAGCGTCCAGCAGTTTAATACTGTTATTAATCTGTTACATAAGTGTCACAAATAAAGAAATGTAACAATCCGCTGTTACAAATCCCAAAAGTTAAACAAAACTGAAACAGCTATAACTTTTTATCTCATTGATAATTACGCTGTTTTTGTTACAAAAATTCAAAAACCATGAGCAACGACATAAAAGACATAAGCATCCGCGACTTCCTTCGCTCCGCCGGAGTGAAACCCGCGTATGAGAAAACCCATTACGGAATGTATTTATCCCCGTTCCGACAGGAAAGTAACGCAAGCCTTCGGGTGGACTACCAAAAGAATGTATGGTACGATCACGGTGCGGGCGAAGGCGGAAGTATCATCGACCTGGTTATGAAAATGGACGGATGCGATTTTAAGACCGCAGTAAATAAATTGCAGAAAGGAGGCAGTTCGATAGCGACCCATATCCCGACGGCACGCAACTCGAATGGGATCGTCATTACCGAAGTGTTGCCATTAAAGCATCCCGCACTATTGAATTATCTCGAAAGCCGGAACATTGACCTTTCCATCGCCCGGCAATATTGCTGCGAGGTCAAATATCAAATGAACGGCAAACCTTATTTCGCTATCGGCTTTAAGAATGATGCCGGAGGTTGGGAGCTACGCGATCCGCTTTACAAACGGAGCAATACTCCCAAGAGCATTACCACCTTCAGGAACGAGAGCAGGTCATGTATGGTATTCGAGGGCTTTATGGACTTCCTTTCTTATCTCACGCTGAAGAAAAATTCCAACCCGACGATTGATACTACCGTGCTGAATTCGGTGGCACTACTGAAGAAGGCTATCCCGTTTTTGCAAGCCCATAAAACCATTCACACCTTTCTGGATAATGACCACGCCGGACGACAGGCCACCGCAGAAATCATGCGATCATGCCCCGATAGCGAAGTAGTAGATCAGTCGTATTTCTACCGCGAGAAGAAGGATCTAAACGAGTATCTCCAGGAGCGCAGTGAGAAAAAACCTACCCATCAACAACCGCAAACCGCACCCTCTCGGCGACGAGGAAAAAGTATCGGTTAAGGTAAAGAGCAAGTTTGTGTTTTTGTATGACAAAAACGGACTTGCCGCCGCTTTGCGGCGGGGTATTCACTCCCGTTGGTCGCCTCAAACTGTAACCTCAAAAGTTTAAGACAATGAGAAAAAAGAAAGATAAAATCGGCGGTCGCCCGACTTCGGATGATGCCCGGTATAAAGGAAAAATAGTGAGCGTTCGGCTCGATCCGATGGACGAGGCAAGGCTCGGAAAACTGGTCAGGCAATCCGGCTTGAGAGCGTCGGAAGTATTGCGCGGATTGATCGGCGACGGCTGAATAAAAGAACGTGTCCGCCGGGAACATTTAGATTATATGGCTCAACTGAAAGGCATCGCCCGGAACCTGAACCAGCTCACGAAATTGGCTAACGCAGCCGGATATGAAAAGGTTGCTGATCGCCACGATCCAATCGTCCGGGAAATAGAAACTCATCTTAAAAAGATACGCGATGATAGGTAAAATTATAGCCGGACGCTCGTTCGCCCACTCGGTCGGATATGTTATGAAAAAGGATGCGACCATACTCGAGGCCGAGGGGATAACCCCGCCGGAAGTTAAAGATATGGTGTGTGACTTTCAGGATCAGGCGATGCTGAATCCAAGGGTTAAAAATACGGTTGGACATATATCCCTTTCATTTTCCGAGAAGGACAAAGATAAGCTAACGGACAAGGCAATGACGGAGATAGCACAGGATTATATGCAGAAGATGGGAATAATTGACGCTCCTTATTTGGTCGTCCGGCATCACGACGCCGCGCATCCGCATTTGCATATCGTTTACAGCCGCGTAAAGAACGACGGTACGACCGTCCCCGATAGTAATATCCGCCGCCGGAATGTGGATGTATGTAGGGAGCTTACGCAGAAATATGGACTATATATGGCAAAGGGCAAAGAAAACGTGAACGACCACCGACTTCGTGAACCGGATAAGACACGGTATGAGATATACCGGGCAATCACCAAAGGCTTGAAAACGGCGAAAAGCTGGCCGGAGTTGACAGATAAACTCCGGTGCGAGGGTATATCCGTTGAGTTCAAATATAAGGGCAACACGGGCATAAAAGAGGGAGTGAAGTTTACGAAAGGTAAGTTTACCTTCTCCGGCTCGAAGATCGACAAACAATACAGTTTCTCGAAACTCGACATGCATTTCAGCCAGGTGCAGAAACAGCAAGCTCCGGCACAGCGGTATTCTCCCCAAGCACAGCAGAACCTCAAAACGGCGGTCGGTAATTATACGTCGGCTTTCGGCAGTTGTTTTTCAGGCGGTAAAGGTAGCGGCGGTAGTCCACAGGTAGATCTTTCGCCGATGGGCGGCGGGCATTTGCCATTACCGCCTATGGATTCCGGTATCGGCATATCAGCGGCCCAGCTCCAGCGACAACCAGGGGAAACCCCGGAACATCATATTGCCCGTATCACAGTCCTTATAAATACGATGGCGGAGGCGATGCTATCACTTATCGCCGAACGTCAGCGAAAAGAAAAAGAACAGGTTAAACGACCTAAAATGAAAATGTAGCTATGAGCAAAGAAATAGAAATCAACGAAATATTGGCGGTATTGCAGAGCGACCTGAAGAAACTGATTAAACACTTTCGCCTCGACCGCCGCAAGCAGGGAGAAGAAGATGCCCCAGTAATAGCAGAGAATGCCACGCCGGATAACGAAACACTCCACAGAATCGAGGCAACCCTCAAAGAGTTATCCGAGCGTTCAACGATCTCGGATGAGCGTCTGAATAAAATAATCAACGGTGCGGGAGAATACCTATACCAAAAACAGCGCGATAATCTTACCGTACTGAAACCCGTGCTTGAGATGATTGCGGAAAAACTCAACGAGCCTACGGCAGAACCTCAGCAATCCAGCGTCCGGCACGATCATACCTACACAGTGGATTTTAAGAACAGCAAGGCCGCCATAACTATTATTTCGCTTGTGGTTGGCCTTCTGGCCTCGTTATTTATCAATTTCCGTCAGGCAGAAAGAAATAACGATCTTACAGACAGCAACCTCAAATACCGTTATGTCAAAATGCAGGGTAAGGCCGCCCCTGAGGATATTTACCGTCTGGAGAGCATATTCGGATACGACTGCAATAGGGATAGTATAAAAATGATCCGAAGACAGGTGGAACAATACGAACAACTACTGAAAGAATACAACGAAAAACAGTTACAGATCCGGCTCAACGACGAACGCGCCCTGCAGATAGAACAAGAGGCGGCAACGGTGAAAGGAAAGCAGTAAGCTAAAAAGAAACGGATACTTTTTAGTATCCGTTTCTTTACCACAGTTATTTTTTCTCTAAAAATTCAAATTCATCTTTATATACCCTTATCCCATGATACCATTTCGTCCCGTCATATTCATGGAATGAATCCAATAAGGTATCTTCCAATGGATTCCCACCCCGTCGATTCAGGTCGTAGAAGTCGGGGGGGGGATCTTGGAAATAGACGACTTGTTTCTCTGGCAGTACGGTTAACATTCCAGTTAGCAGGTGATAGTTGAATGAATTTGCATATGAGTGAATGTTTACCCTAAATAACACATTTTTGTGTCGAATAAGGGCTTGATGATAATTAGGA
>CAKUKW010000164.1 GCA_934663885.1 uncultured Tidjanibacter sp. | reverse complement strand
CACACAACAGCATCGCGAAGCTACAGGAAGCTTACAACGACGCCCACCCAAGGGCGCGAAAATATAATAACAATACGGGGGCGGTTATCGTACCGGCCCCAAAAAACAAGGAGGATTAATTATGAACGTACAGATTCAATCCGTAAAGTTCGATGCCGACAAGAGGCTCATCGACTTCATTGAAACTAAAATGTCCAAACTCGACCGTTTTGTGGAACGGACCACAGGCGCGGAAGTTACACTAAAGGTCGACAAAGACCCCGAGAGGGGCAACAAGGTCGCTACGATCAGGCTGGAAGTTCCCGGCAACGACCTGGTTGCCGAACACCGCAGCGCCAGCTTCGAGGAGTCTGTAGACGCGGCCATCGACGCAATTAAGAAACAGCTCGAAAAGCACAAGGAAAAGTTCGCCAAATAATCCTTACATTCCAGGGGCGGTGCCCCGCAGACATACAGCACACAACGAAAAGGCGGCTATATAGCCGCCTTTATTATATCTTTTATTTTACTGTTTTCCTCACGCAGTCAGCCGCGCCGCCTGCAGGAATTACCCGGAAGCCTCTGCACCTGCATCAGTGCAGCGGTAATGGACATTAAATATTCCTGCCCATCTCTTCCGCTCTCGTAATTGCCTCCGTGGCAAGAACGTCACCCGGCTCAGTAACGCCGGGGGCGAGCATATACCCGGCGTTGCCCCAGCGAAGGTATTCGCACATTATCCTGTGGGTGCCCACGATGCCGTCGTATTCCGCTTCATCGCCGGCTGTCGCGCAGGCTATGAGAATACTCTCTTTTGTCCCCTTCATCCCTTTCCTGCCAATCAGCAGCGCGTACATCTTGTCGATAGCCGCCTTGATCTGCGCGGGGAACGTGAACCAATACATAGGGGTTACAAACACAACAGTGCCCGCCTCTTCCAGCATCGGTGCCAGCTCGTTGAAATCGTCGCCGAAAACGCACGCACCTCCTCCGGAGTAACATTTGCGGCAGTCTATGCAGCCCGTTATCTTCTTACGCCCTGCGTCGAAACGCGATACTTTGTGCCCGGCCTCCTCCGCGCCTTTGATAAAAGCGTCTGCCAGGAGCGAGGTGTTGCCTCCCTTACGGGGGCTTCCCGTAATTACCAGAATATTTTTCATATTTAAAAGGGGTTACTTCTCCCGTTTTTTGACGGCATAAAGGTCGAGCAGGCGTTTAGCGGCTACGAAGGAACTGATCCTGTCGCCGATAATATCCCCTTCGCACTTTTTAAGTTCCGCCTCAATATCCGGATCGTTATAGAAGTCGTTGCGCAACGACTCGTCGATGGTCTCGTACATCCAGTACTTGCCCTGACGGTGGCGGTTGTCCGTGAACCATCCGTTGGCTTTCGTAAAATCCAGGTATTCGTTCACTCCCTTCCACACATCGCCGAGTCCGGCGCCCGTAACGGCGGAACAGGTAAAAACTTTGGGCCTCCATCGAGAATCGGGCTCCGGGAAAAGCCTAAGCGCATTCTCGAACTGGGCTTTGGCCAGTCCGGCTTTATTTATATTCTCGCCGTCGGATTTGGTAATGACCACCATATCCGCCATTTCCATGATCCCCCTTTTTATGCCTTGAAGTTCGTCTCCGGCTCCCGATATCTGGAGCAGCATAAACATATCGACCATCGAATGTACTGCCGTTTCGCTCTGCCCGACACCAACCGTTTCTATAAAAACAACGTCGAAACCCGCAGCTTCACAAAGCACTACGGTTTCACGCGTTTTTCGCGCCACCCCACCAAGTGAACCCGCCGATGGAGAAGGACGTATAAAAACATCGGGATTCGTCGATATGCTCTCCATGCGGGTCTTGTCGCCGAGTATCGACCCGCCGCTCCGCTCCGAACTGGGGTCTATGGCAAGCACCGCCAGTTTATGGGACAAGGCGGTGACCATACCCCCGACAGCCTCGATAAATGTAGATTTACCCGCTCCGGGAACACCCGTAATACCCACCCGCACCGAATTTCCCGAATAAGGAAGGCACTTTTCGATTATATCCTGGGCCATGGCATAATGCTCCGGACGGCTGCTCTCGACAAGGGTGATGGCCTGAGAAAGCACGGAAATATTACCGGCCCTGATGCCCGCAACATAATCGTCGACGGTCAGCTCCGGACGCTTTTTCTTAACGAAATACGGATTGACTACGGGCTGGTCCTCCACGCCTTCCGTAACGGAAAGCGCGCTGTCGCGGTGCTCTTCCCTGTGATGGTGTTCCCAGTGGTCTATATCGGAAAACGACATACTGAAATAGATTACTGTATTAACTGCGGGATATCTTCCGTCTTGAGTGAAACCGGATTACCGAGCCAGACAACACGGCCTTTTTTATCGGCCAGTACGCCATAAGGAACATACAAGGCCGAGAAAGCGGAAAACGTTTTCCCTTCATCGTCTATTGCCGAATAAAAAGCCCGCCCACCGAGCATTTTCCGCACTTCGGGCGTATCCTCCCTCGTTACCACAACGACGTTGAGGGTGCGCGAATTATCTTTCGCCAACTGATCCAGTGTCGCCAGCCTCTCCACGCTCACCTTGTTGCCAGAGTGGAAAAATTCGACCAGGGTGGCCTTGCCACCGGAAGGCTGCGAGGTACTTATCCAGGCCTTGATCTGGTAGTCGGGCATTTTCTCACCCCTCGAGAGCCTCTGGCCCCACAGCGGCATTACCGCCAGGGCGAAAAGGCATACCAATATTATACGTTTCATAGTTTTTCCGATTAGGTTATGCGGTACTACAGGTATCGTCCGCGATACGAATATAGCACTCCGCGTTTCAATATAACGTTTTTAGTCCTCAAAATGTTTTACCCGCCATCACAACATACTATCAATCAAAGTATATCACTGTCGGTAATAAGTTTACACAATTGCTCGCGCGCGCGGTGGATCTGGGTCTTCACCGTTCCCATCGGGATGCCCAGCTCGGAGGCTATTTCCTCATAAGAGTATTCCCGGAAAAAACGCAATTCGATAAGCTGCCGGTAACGCGGAGTCATTTTAGAAAGGTGCGCCTCCAATTGCTTTCCCTGCTGCCGGTTAATATAACGCTCCTCAGGAGTGGCCTCCTGAGCTACGGGTGTTATCTGTCCCCCGCCTGACGGAAGGACGTCTATCGAAAGGTCGTCCCTGCGCTTGCGGACATAGTCGATGAAAGTGTTGCGTGCTATAGTATAGACCCACTGCCCGAAAGTGAATGACGTATCGTATTTTTCCAGGTTGAGGAACACCTTTATGAACGTTTCCTGCAAAAGGTCGTCGGCGTCGTCGGCATTGCCCCCGGTACGTTGCAGGTAGAGCTTGTATATAGCGTCTCTGTAGCGGTTGAAAAGCGCCTCGAAAGCCTGCGAATCGCCGTCCCCCGCCAGCGTGATGAGCTGTTGGTCGGAAAGTATTATGTAATTGTCTATCGCCATAATCCTTCGGGTTTGCGGATCCTGCGGGCTATGGCCAGCCAGGCTTCGAAGATCGGCGCGGCCAGGTCATAAACAAAATATATCGCCCCGAGCCCTTTTTCGCTCAGGCGGCGGCAAACACGGCTCATCTCCCACGCCACAAGTATGTAACGCAACACGAGAAGTGCCGCAGCCCCTATCTTAAACTGGAAAGGCATAATTATAAGCACGATGACCATGGAAGCAAAGAAAAACGCCCTGCTCCACAGTTCACCCCCTATGTAGGCACGTACCCGCAGCGGATAAAAAGGAAAAGTGGCGCTGGCCAGCTTCTTATCTTTATACCATCCGCCCCAAACGGTCTGCCTCACGGAAGCCTTGCCCGCCGAGACGACGCTCACCTTCGAGTTGCGTATCATCTTCTGCACGAAAAGATCGTCCTCGCCTATGTTCATATTGAGGTGGTTGAAACCGTTATTGTCGAAATAGGCCCTTTTGGTAAAGCCCATGTTGCAGATAGTTCCCCTGTAGGCCCTGCCGCGAAGGGCGGCGCCCAACCAACGGGCCGACCAGGCTACACGCTCCACGCGCGCCCAGCCTCTTCCGTTTTTCATACGGGCGTCCAACCCACAGTATCCGATAACCACATCCCCGCGCAGGAAACCCCGTGCCATGGCTGTGATCCACCTTTCCGAAACTGGACGGCAGCCCGATGTGGTGAAAACCATATTCTCGTACCTCGCCCCTTTTATACCCACATTAAGCAGCATTTTGTTGCTCATTTTCTTCATCGGGGCGCCGGTAAGTTTCACTATCTTGATCTTATGGTTATTCTCCGAAAGCATCGACAACGTAAATGAAAAATCGGAGTCGTCGGCCAGGTCCATAAGCACCACCTCCATCTCTTCGTAATTCTGCCCGAGGATAAGCGGCAGCGTTTCTTCTATGAAACCGTAATCGGTATCCCTGAGCGGAATTATGACCGACACGCCGCCGGGATCGCCTTCGTTCTCCCTGCGCCGGTCACGCAGTGAGGGAATGCGGCCGTAAACACGCATATAGTACCACAGCTGAACAAAGAATGTTACGAGGGCGGCAAGCATAACTATAAGCCCGAAAATACCTCCCTGCGCCAGCAACCACTCGTATGCCTGCCTGAAAATTTCCATATATTGAGAGTCTGTTTAAAACCTGTAACAAATTAAACCCTTACCGGGGAAGACACAAATTTAGTATTTTATTTCGCGCCGCGGTAGATCGCGGGTATTTTATCGCTTTTATTTCGAAAGTCATTCATGGCTCCAAACGAAATCTACTGATAATTCAGCCGCGGCTGTATGATAAAAAACCGGCCGGTCATTTTACGGCCAGCCGGATTTTTCATACTATCGCGATTTCACGATACAAAATCCAATTTAAAGCATTTTTGTCC
>CAKUKW010000163.1 GCA_934663885.1 uncultured Tidjanibacter sp. | reverse complement strand
TTTATGTAAAGGTCGGTTTCCGTTGCGCAAGCGCTCCGGTCCTCCCTTATGCATCCGGTAAGCAGGGGCATTATCAGAGAAACCCCTGCCAAGAAGTACCGCAACCTTATATGATCTTTCAACCTCATTAACTAACTTAACAAAAATGGGGGCCTTTGGACGACTGTCCGGTGCCCCCCGGAATTAACCTGAACTTTTACCTTACCATTCTACATTCTGTATCAATTCGTCTTCCCAGTCCGCAACCGTTACTTCCACGCTCATCGACACCTCTTCGTTGGGAATGTTGGGGTCTCCGCCACCGGTACCTAACTTTGTGAGGGTCACGTTCAGCGTGTAAATTCTATTACGCTGTATGTATGTGCCGTCCGTTGTGCTGCCTCCTTCACCGGTTTCGCCGTTTATCACGAACGGGAAGTAAGTGTCCTGCCCCTGGTATGTGCCGTATATATTCATCAGTGTCGCATTTCCATTGGTATTGTCGTTGGGGAGCACATAGAAGTATATCTGCGGTGTGAGGGGCGTTCCTGCGGTGTAGTTTGCAGGCAACGTATAGAGCTCGTTGAGATAGCTGACCGGAGTAAGTCCGGATCCGGCAGTCTGTACTCCGCCCACGTAGCCGAAGCCAGTTGTGCGGTTCACTCCCAGAGCGTAGTATTTATCACGGGCTTTCTGGATGCTGACACCAGTCAGTTCGAAATCGCTGAGGAGGAGTCCTTCGGCAGGATTTACCGTAAGCGTTCCGAGCCTTACCTTAGCCGCAAGCCTCCGTACAGTTACCGGTACGCTGACTGTTTCTTCGGTGCTGAGTGTTACGGGCGATGATGTTTCACCGCTCATAAAGAGCCCCGTCGTCTGGAAGTCTCCGGGCACCTGCGTGCTCAGGTCGATCATAGTGGCCGCCGTTGCGAAATCCGAATAGTTCGTTACGGCCGGGAAACCCGCGGGTTGGTTTACGAACACCACAACCTTCTTCTGGGAAGCGACTCCGAGACCGGTTACAGTTCCTTCGAGGCCGGTTGTGAAAGTTTCGCTGGCTTCGAGTACGCCGCTGCCGTTGTTAAATACATAAACTGTGAAGGAGTGTACGGTTTTTTCGAGATCAGCGGAGGGAGTGCCTACCGCGCGGGTCGAAGATTCGCCGTTGATCGTTATACGCATGGACGCTTCGCCTTTCCCGTTATCGGGGTTATGGTCTTTACTACATCCTGTTGCGAGAATACCGAGGGCTGCGAGCCCTATCAGAAACATTTTTTTCATTTTCGAGGGTTTAATTAAATAGTATTTATTGTTGACTTTTTTCTTGTTTACTGCATTTTCTGTGCCTTTTTTCAGGCTTCTGAAAAAGCTTTGCAAAATAACGGCAAAAAGGCCCCCGGATTATTCTTCCGGGGGCCCTCTGTTTTTATAGGATGGCTACTTTTAACTTGCCGGGGTCGATTTTCTCGACATTCAGCCTGATCTTGCCTGGTGGCATGCCGAATTTACCCTGACAAAACGTGCTGAAAGCCGCTACGGAAGAAAACCCGTGTTTCTCGGCAAGCTCCTTTATACTATATGACGAATTATTGAGGTCCTGGAATACCCTTGTAGCCTTCTGGTCACTCATCCAGTCGGAGGCCGACGTTCCGAATACGCGGTGGAACTGTTTTTTGAATCCGGAAAGGCTATAGTTGGACAGGTCGGCCAGCTCCTGCACGCTCTTTACATTGCGGTAGCTGCGGTACATAAGGTTCATGAACTGGGCGTCCTTGCCAAGCATCGGGGCAAAGAATCCGGCCAGTTGCTCCTTGGTATAATACGCGCGAAGAAGAAAGAAGAACTCCTTCATTTTCGTCGCGAAGTAATAGGTGCACCTCAGGCCGTCGTCCACGCAGTCTACGAACAACTCTATAAACCTGCTTACGCGGTCGTTGGTGTCAAGCATATGGAAACCTTCGGGTATAGCGCCCGCTTCATTGTGCAGTCGCTCCAATGACATGCATTCGCACAACTGTACGACGTCCCTGATGCGGCATATAATGAAATGGACGTCTTCAACGACCTCTGCCTGTACATGGCTCCCCGGAGGAAAAAGCATTATCTTTCCCTCGGTAATTTCCTCTTTGACGAGCTTGCCGTATGACAACAGGAATTTACCGCTGATAAGGAATACTATCTCCGTATCGACAAGGTTACGGACAAAGGCCTGGCCTGCGGATCGTTCAAGTATTTCCAGTTGGGCATTCTGTCCTTTTTCGTAGTTGAAACAGGAAAAATGCTCCTGAGGATATAATAGTTTTGACATTTTCTATAAGTTTTTTCTATCAAGAAACGTTAAAACATGCCTGGAAATTGCCCTGTCCGCATATACCTGAAAGAGATAGCGTTATCGCTGTTGTGGAAAGTCTAATCAATTGAAAAACAATATGTAACCATTGAGGTATGATGCGAACGAAATCCATGCCATGTAGGGCCAGAACAATACCGAAGCCGTCCTGTCTACTTTCCAGGCCCTTATTATATACCAAAGTACAAGAATGTCGAGCAACAGGATGTTGATGAATCCGGCGAGCGGGTTTCTCAGCGTAAAGAAAAGTATGCTCCACGTGAAGTTGAAGAGTTGCTGTACTCCCCACAACGTGAGGATACCGTTCCTTTGAACCCCGGCCCTGTTCCATATAAGTCCGGCCGATATTCCGGACAAAATGTAGATGATCCCCCAAGCTATGGGAAACAGCCAGTTGGGCGGGGTGAGCGCCGGTTTGTTAAGATAAGGATACCAGTTTTCGATTGAAGCTGCCTGAAGGCGGCTGGCTATGAACCCCAGAACGAAACATATTGCAAGGGGTATCAGGTAAGACAGAAGTTTTTTCATATAAATTATTTTTTGTTGGTATGCCTTACCGGTATCAATAATTGTGCCTTTGGAACGCCCATATCGTGCAAGCCCTTCGAAGCGGGGCAGTTTCGCATATTCCAGAGGATACGGATTTATACCTTATACCTACTTATCCCGTTGCCGGTTCAGGTCCCATTTATCAGCCTATTCTCAAACCGTCCTTTACTTTTCTTTCGGGGGCCAGGAGGGTGATTTCTCCCGGGTCTTCACCGATGCTGCCCAGTACGAGACATTCGCTTTTCATGTTGGCGATCTGCTTTGCAGGGAAATTGATTACCGCCACGACCTGCCTGCCCACCAACTCTTCGGGGGTATAGAGGCGGGTTATCTGGGCCGAAGATTTCAGTAACCCCTTTTCTCCGAAATTTATAGTCAGTTTGTAGGAAGGGTTTATAGCCTCCCTGAAGTGCTCGGCGGCGATTATAGTTCCCACCCTCATTTCGACTTTCATAAAGTCTGCCCACGCCAATATATTTCCAGGAGCATTCATGTCATTGTAAGTTTTCGTTCGCACAAATATAGTAAGGCAGCCACGCAAATGCAAGTGTGTACAATGGCGTGCAACCCCTTCTTGTAGCTTTTAGTATCTTAGCCGAGCGTAATAATTCATGCATCCGGCCGTGCAGGCAGGTGCCTCCCCATTGTTATATTTTTAACAGGTACGGCGTTAATAATCGGGTGCAGGTGTTGGGACGCTCATATTTTGGCGTAACTTTGCTTAAAGTTTTAAAATTATAGGTATGAAGAATATTTTTCGCAGGCTTGCCGCGTTGCTTCCGGTTGTATTTATTTGTTTCGGACTGTCTGCACAATATGACGGCGGTCATTATCGCAAGGATGTAAGGCCGACGAAAAACCTGATCGTAATGATCCCTGACGGCACCTCGATAAGCGTCGTTTCGGCCGCCCGCTGGTACAGGATATATAACGGCGGCGGGGACGGCCTACACCTGGATCCATATTTCTGCGGTATGGTCAAGACGTTCTCTTCCAACGCACCTATAGGCGATTCGGCGCCCACCACTTCGGCTTACATGACCGGCATGCCGCAGCAAACGGGTAATGTAGCCATATATCCTCCCGCGGATCCGGGTAACGACCTTGTGCCGGTCAATCCGGCCATGTCGTATAATCCCCTGGCTACAATCTTAGAGGCGGTACGCACGGAGCACAGTAAGGCAACAGGCCTGGTGGTTACGGTTGAATTTCCGCATGCCACTCCTGCGGACTGTTCGGCCCATTACTACAAAAGGTCGGCATACGGCATTATAGCTTCACAGATGGCCCACCAGGACCTCGACGTTATGTTCGGGGGCGGCACCGATTTTGTTACAGATGATATGGAAAAGCATTTTCAAAGAGTGGGCATATCGTATTACGCGGACAACATCGACGCTTTCCGTAGGCACGAGGCGGGCAAAGTATGGGCGCTATGGGAGCCCGGCGCGATGCCTTACGATATAGATCGAGATCGGGAAAAGGTACCTTCACTGCGCCAGATGACGGAAATGGCTCTGGGACTTCTTTCGCAGAACGATAACGGGTTTTTCCTGATGGTGGAGGGGAGTAAGGTCGACTGGGCGGCCCACGATAATGACGCCGTCGGCTGTATCACCGAATTCCTTGCTTTCGATGAAGCGGTGGCAGCCGTTATGGAATTTGCCTTGAAGGACGGCAATACTACCGTGGTGATACTTCCCGACCACGGTAACAGCGGTTTCAGCATAGGCAGCCGCGATCTTAAAGGTTACGACAAAGCAAGCCTCGATAAACTTTTTGGAGCGGTATCGGGATATAAGAGAACGGGATGGGGGCTGGAAAAGATACTGCTCGAAGAGGTGCCTGAAAATTTGCACAGCTCTATAAAAGAATATACCGGTATCGAAATTACCGACGCCGAGTTCGAAGACCTGATGGCGTCGAAAAACTATAAATACGGGTATACGGAATCCGTCGGTAAGGAAACTATGGGCGAAAAGCTTATCGGCATAATGAACGCCCGGACATGGTTCGGATTCACTACGGACG
>CAKUKW010000162.1 GCA_934663885.1 uncultured Tidjanibacter sp. | reverse complement strand
GGATAACGCCAAGGCTTTCAAAGTCGCTTTCGGCTCTTTCGTTGCCTTTATATCGGGCACGGGCATGAAGCTGGCGGCCGCATGCATGATGGCGTTCCATGTAATTAAGGGAATATTTTTTTAGGGTCCGGAAAGATTTGACGGAAAGCCTGGCTCCGGCGGGATTGGAAGTGCGCTCCGATAATTACCTTATTTCCCGCTATCCTGAGATATAAAAATCTCCGCGTTTTTCCGCACGGGGATCTATCATATCCGAAACTACGGGAGCTTACCACCGTGGCTGCACCGCGCACGGAATATACCTTATTTCAAAACTTCCGTCGGGCATCATATCCGCTGCGATAAGGTCGATGCTACAGTCCACATCCAGCGCATGAACAGAAATATAATCGTTGGCCGCCCTTATAAGCGATCTAGCTTTGGACGGGGTCACTGCTTCTTCCGGCGTAGTCAGCCCGCCGGCCCGCCGGCACTTGACCTCCACGAAATGAACGGCATCTCCCCTGCGGGCGACAATATCCAATTCATAGCGGCCGCTGCGCCAGTTGGTATCCATTATAAGGAACCCTTCCCTGCGCAGCCACTCCACAGCGGCCCTCTCGGCCCGCGCACCGGTTTCGAGCGTTAAAGACATATTTTTTATGGTGTGAGTCTTTTTTAAAAGCCGGTCGGTTCCGCAGAACCCATTGCGTCCCGTAATAAATCCTAACTCCCCGAAGTTATTGCTCCGGGGAGTCGAGTGTCTGTTTAACGTCCGGCGTACTACATCAGAAACGACAAGTCGTCGCCTTCCTTCAGTTCATAAGGCTTCTGCCCGTATTTGAATATGCGCAGCGTTTTATCCTTGAAGGTCTTGTAAGAGAGATGTTCGCCTTCCACTTTGAGGTAGCAGCCCTCGCGCAGCCCAACGACATACATATCGGGGTTGGCCGCAATGTATTCCTCCAGGCGCTGTTCGCGCGTTTCGCCGGCATGCCCTTCGGGATTCGCATCGAGGTAGTGCGGGTTGATCTGGAATTTTATAGCTGCGACGGCCCTGAAAGATTCCGGTTCGACGATAGGCATATCGTTGGTGGTGCAGATGGTCGGGCAGCAGACATTGCTTCCCGCGCTCCAGCCCACATACGGCACACCCTCGCGGATGCGCTCCCAGATAGCGCCCATAAGGCCCTGTTCCTGCATTTTCTTCGTCAGGGCGAAAGTATTACCGCCGCCCACGACGATGGCTTCGGCATTCTTTATCGCCTGCACCGGGTCGGAGAATTTGTGGATTGAACGTACAGCTATATCTATCTCATTAAAGCGGGCCTGCACTTTCGCTTCGTAATCGTCGTATGAAAAGGTGACTGCCGCGTAAGGGATAAAAACAACCTCGTTGGCGCAGCTGAGGAATTTTCCGATATCGGCTATCGGGTATTTCAGGTATTCTTCGCCTGCATTGGTGGAATTGCTTATAAGAAGTAGTCTCATGATTATTTTATTTGGTTTACGATTAATTCCCGCCTCCGTATAATAATTATTTTAAACAGACTTTAAAGATACTGTTTTCAGGCGGGAACTCCAAAACGATGTTGGGGCGGCGGGGAAAAGAGTAGGCCCGATACCATAATTATATTATAACGCCGCCTTAAACCGCAGAAAAAATTCCCAATATTAAATGTTCCACGGGGAAAGTTCGCTCTGCCGGCAGCCATAAGGCTTATTATCAGATACATTACATCGTCTTGACAGGTGGGCGGAGTAAAATTAGGGTGGGTTTTTTAGTTTTTCAGGAAATAAGTATTATTTTTGCCCAGAATTTCGTTTTGAAACTGCGTGGGCGCATTCGCCCTACGGTTTATAAAAAAGAAAGCCAAATTTTGTAAAAAATATTGTTGAACTAAAAACAAAAAGTTATGTCAGAAATTTCATCAAAAGTAGTTGAGATTATCAAAGACAGATTGAACGTATCCGACAAGGATATCGAAATGACTTCGAGCTTCGCCAATGACCTCGGCGCGGATTCTCTCGACACTGTTGAGCTGATCATGGAGTTCGAAAAGGAATTTGAAATCTCGATTCCCGATGAGGACGCTGAAAAAATCACCACCGTCGGTGACGCAGTCAAATACATTGAAGAGCATAAAGCGTAATTCAATTTGATAATTATCAATAAGGTAAAGTAGTCCGTCTATTTTACCTTATTGCTGTTTCAGGGGGTGTTTCCTTTTTGAATTCTTCAAATAAAATACTATTTTCACAGCCGGATCCGCCAGGGATTCTTTTACAGTGAGAACTAAAAGCGCACTGAAGGAGGCGCTGAAACCCAAATAATATAACATATGGAGCGAAGAAGAGTAGTCATTACCGGAATCGGCACAATAAACCCTCTCGGCAACAATGTGCAGGAATATTTCGCTAGCCTGAAGGCAGGTGTCAGCGGCGCCGCCCTCATTACAAAATTCGACCCCGAAAAATTCAAGACCAAGTTCGCCTGCGAAGTAAAGAATTATAACTGGGAGAACTATTTCGACCGTAAAGAGGTACGCAAGTTCGACCTGTTCGCGCAGTACGCGATGATAGCCTCCGACGAGGCCATACTCGATTCGGGCCTCGACCTGGAAACGATAGACAAAACCCGCGTGGGCGTGATATACGCCAGCGGCATCGGCGGACTGCAGTCCATGTACGATGAAATAGTAACATATATAGAGGGTGGTTATACCCCCCGTTTCAGCCCGTTCTTTATCCCGAAGATGATCAGCGACATTGCCGCGGGCCATATTTCGATGAAATACGGCTTCATGGGACCTAACTTCTGTACGGTGTCGGCCTGCGCGTCTTCAAACCACGGACTCATAGTATCGGCAGACCAGATACGCCTGGGGCGCGCCGACATTATCGTTACCGGCGGAGCCGAAGCGGCGGTCAACCAGCCGGGCGTAGGAGGTTTCAATTCCATGCAGGCTCTTTCGACCCGCAATGACGATCCTAAAACGGCTTCACGTCCCTATGACGCCGACCGCGACGGGTTCGTAATAGGTGAAGGCGCGGGAACCCTTATCCTTGAAGAATACGAACATGCCAAGGCCCGCGGCGCGAAAATATATGCCGAAGTGGCCGGCTGCGGCCTTACGGGCGACGCCTATCACCTGACCGCACCACATCCCGAAGGACTGGGCGCAATGCAGTCCATGCTCGACGCAATAAACGAAGCCGGCGTACTTCCTTCGGAGGTCGATTATATAAATACGCACGGCACATCGACCCCGGCCGGTGACATTCCCGAGCTTATAGGTATCCACGGCGCAATAGGCGATGCGATATTCACGGCTAACATCAGCTCAACGAAATCCATGCACGGCCACCTTCTCGGGGCTACCGGGGCAGTGGAGGCCATAGCTTGCATCATGGCTATCAAAGAGGGCGTCGTTCCGCCGACGATAAACAATTTCACGCGCGACCCGAATATCGACGAGCGCATTAACCTTACCCTCAACAAGGCGCAGGAGCGCGAGGTAAAGGTGGCTATGAGCAACACTTTCGGTTTCGGCGGACACAACTCGACCATCCTGCTGAAGAAAGTATAGTTTAGATAACAGCTCTTCTGGTGAAGCAATAATAAAACGGGCCTTTTCTGGGCCCTTTTTATTTCAGGGGGTTTATCCCGGTGGAAGGAATAGCTCCGGCGGCTGGGCCGATAATATTCCGTTGTTTATATCGTTAAATAGGACTGTGAAGAAAAAATCATATTTTTGCATAACATATAATCATCGAGCAGAGTGGGTATCTTCATGAAATATAACAGGGAAGACAGGGAATTTTACAGCAGCATTCGTTCATTGCTTAACCTAAAGCCGCGCAACATAGAGGTTTACAAACTGGCACTGATACACAGGTCTGCATCAGTAGCGCTACCGGACGGCACTATGGCCAACAACGAAAGGCTTGAGTTTCTGGGCGACGCGGTACTGGAAGCCATAGTTTCAGATTTTCTTTTCCTTGAATTCACCGGACAGACGGAAGGTTACCTTACCCAGATCCGTTCCCGTATTGTAAGCCGCACCACTCTGGATGAAGTGGCGCACAGGATAGGGCTCGACGAGCATATAATAGCCAACTTCAGCGGCGCATACTCGAATAAGCACCTTTGCGGCAATGCTCTCGAAGCCCTGATCGGGGCCATATATCTCGACAAAGGATATGATTTTACGAAGGAGTACGTCATCGAAGGCATATTGAGGAGATATGTCGACTTCGAAGAGCTGATACTTACCGACAGCGATTCCAAAAGCCGGCTCATCGAGTGGTGCCAGAAGAGCAAACGGGAAATACGTTTCCAAACCACGCACGATGAGGAATCTACGATGCAGCACCCCGTTTTCGTATCGGGAATATTTATCGACGGCATAAGCATGGGACGCGGGAAAGGGGCCTCCAAAAAAGAGGCGGAACAGATGGCGTCTCATTTAGTAATGCAGATGGTAAGCGACGAGGTGGGGGATTTTTTCCTGGATTCGATAGATAATGTGGAATTAAACGGCAATGGAAAAACTGACCGATAAGCAGATCCGTGAGAAACTTGTTTCTCGCGGCGTAGAAAGCCTCACAGACGCCGAGCTCATAAGCGTACTTATCCGTGACGGCGCTTCGGGCGAGTCCGCCCTCGACACTGCGTACGAACTGTTGGAGTCTTTCGGCCGCTCCCTCTCGGCCCTGGCTAAAGCCGACCTGCCCCGCCTGAGGATGACCAAAGGGTTGGGCATAAACAGGGCTGCGGTGATGGCTGCGGCGTGGGAACTTTCGTCGAGGATCCGAAGCGAAGAAGTCTCCGCTCCCCAAACGATAATGATAAAGGAGGACGTTGTCAATACCTTTGAACCCATCCTAAGCCGCCTGAAGCATGAGGAAATGTGGGCGCTCTACCTTACATCGGGAAATA
>CAKUKW010000161.1 GCA_934663885.1 uncultured Tidjanibacter sp. | reverse complement strand
GTTTCAATCTGGTCAATTGAAGTGATTTTTGCTACCTCCGCAATGATGTTTAGGTCGTGTGGAGCAATGACCTGAGAGCCGTCGCTCCAGTATGCCTTATAACCATTATATTCTTTAGGGTTATGGGAGGCCGTTACCATTACGCCGCTTTGGCAGCCGAGATGCCTTATCGCGAAACTTAGTTCGGGAGTAGGACGAAGGGAATCAAAAAGATACACCTTAAATCCGTTGGATGCGAAAATATCGGCAACCCTACCCGCAAATTCTTCGCTGTTGTTCCTGCAGTCATGCCCTACGACAACCTTTATTTCTTCCTTCCCGAAAACCTGTTTGAGGTAGTTAGCCAAACCCTGCGTCGCCATGCCGACAGTATAAATATTCATACGGTTAGTGCCCACACCCATAATTCCACGCAGACCGCCTGTACCGAATTCAAGATCTTTATAAAAACTTTCGGTAAGCTCAGGTATGTCGTTTTCAATAAGGTATTTGATACGTTCTTTCGTCTGCTCGTCATAGTTACCTTTAAGCCATTTTTGCGCTCTTTCCATAATCTCCGCGCTTACTTTTGCACCCATTTTTCTTATAGTTATTATTTATGGTTTATATGTGTTCTTCCGATAATTTCTATGATCTCCATTGTCTGCTTGTTAGTAGAATCTATATATCAACCCTTTAAAAATAGGGGCCGGGAAAGCCCCCATTCTTCTATATAAATTAAAAATTAATTAACAAGAGTACAACGCCTTTTTTTTAACAATATTATGCACAAAATTTGTGTTCGCAATCACACACTAAATACACACATGGTTATCAACAACCCGACATATAGCGATATGTGGCAGGACTGCCTTACACAAATCAGGGAGCAAACCTCTCCTGAGGAGTTCGTAAAGTGGTTTAAACCAATCGTTCCCGTCAATTTCGACGGCACCACATTACAGCTCAGGGTTCCTAATGAAACCTATGTGTACCATATCGAAAAACACTATATCCCCTTCCTTCGTTCGATCATTTACCAGACCTTCGGGCAGAAGACCAAGCTTCGTTATTCAATACCTTCGCAGGAGCACCCTCAGGCCAGTTATCCACAGGATGCTAACACTACTCCGATCTCCAAATATGCCGAGCAGACCGATACTGCAAATATAAAAAATCCGTTTGTAATTCCCGGCATTAAGAAGATAGTGATCGATTCACAGCTCAACCCGAATTACACCTTCGATACTTTCGTGGAAGGGGAGTGTAACCGCTTGGCCCGTTCTGCAGGTCTTGCTATTGCCGTTAATCCCGGTAAAACCCCATACAATCCGCTTTATGTATTCGGTGATTCGGGGCTTGGCAAAACTCATGTCGCCCAGGCAATCGGGATGGAGATAAAGCAACGCCATCCGAACCTGCAGGTGCTGTACGTTTCCATGAACAAGTTCCAGGCCCAATATACGAGTGCGGTACTGAATAAAGAGGTGAACGACTTTATTCATTTCTACCAGATGATAGACGTGCTCGTCATAGATGATATCCAGGAGCTTTCGGGCAACAAGGAGAGTACGCAAAATGCGTTTTTCAATATCTTCAACCACCTGCAACTTTCGGGGAAGCAACTGATACTTACCTCGGACAAACGTCCCGTGGAGTTGAAAGATATCAGCGAACGACTTCTTACACGTTTCAGGTGGGGTCTTGCGGCGGAGCTCTTACAGCCGGATTTCGATACCAAAGTCAAAATTATAAAGAACAAGGCGCAGATCCTGGGAACCGAAATTCCCGATGATGTGGTCGAATTCTTTGCCGACAATATACATGCCAATATCCGGGAAATAGAGGGCGCGTTGTCATCATTGGTAGCCAACGCAGCTTTCCTCGGTAAGAAGATAACCATCACTCTGGCTAAAGAAATACTTAAGGTATACGTCAAGTTCTATCAGAAAGAGATAACGATAGAGCATATAAGGAAAGTAGTATGCGATTATCTTAACATAGACCAGGCGACTTTCGATTCTCCCAAGCGTACGCGCGAGGTAGCCCAGGCCCGCCAGATAGCCATGTACCTGTGCAAGCAGCACACGAAAGCACCCCTCGTAACAATAGGGGCGGCAATAGGCGGGAAGAACCACGCTACCGTACTTCATGCATGTAAGACTATTTCCAATCTCCTGGAGACAGATAAGTCCTTTATAAGGCAAATGGAGGAGATAGAGCGGAAGGTACTTGCGAAATAGAAAACTGACCGGTTTATCCGTTGGATAATGGAATATCTGATGAGCCGCAATTTCTTGCGGCTCATTCGCATAAAAATACTTTTGACCCAGACATAAAATACCTTCCGGATTTAATCATTTTCCCGCTTATTTTTATTAATTTTGTTAATTAAACCCTTTTTGTTTTCAGGAAGCGAGATTGTTATGGGAAATCTTAAAGAAGGAGATAGGGCGCCCCTCTTCAGCGCTCAGGATCAGGATGGAAATATAATGTCCCTGGGTTCACTGCGTGGCAGAAAAGTTATACTCTATTTTTATCCAAAGGATAATACTCCTGGGTGTACCGCGGAAGCCTGCAGTTTGAGGGACGGGAGGGATGACCTTGCCGAAATGGGGTTTGTCGTTGTAGGAGTGAGTCCGGACAGTGTGGCATCACACGATAAGTTCCGTGTTAAGCACAACCTCAATTTTACCCTTCTGTCGGATTCCGATAAAGCTATAGCCAACGCTTACGGAGTGTGGGGAGAGAAGAAATTCATGGGTAAAACGGTAACTGGAATCCGAAGGGCCACATTCGTGATCGACGCTAACGGAACAATAGAAAAGATATTCGACAAAGTCGACACAAAGAACCACTGGCAGCAGATTGCCGATTCGTATAAATAAACCAAGAAATCAATATAAATAACAAACCAAGCATTATGTCTGAGAAGAAAGAAGTAAACCAGGATAAGTTAAAGGTACTCAACGCGGTACTCGATAAAATAGAAAAAGATTTTGGCAAGGGAGCCGTTATGCGCATGAACAGCGCGGAAGTGGAGGATGTCCAGGTGATACCCTCGGGCTCGATAACACTCGATATTGCTCTCGGAGTGGGAGGATACCCGAAAGGCCGCGTGGTGGAGATATTCGGCCCCGAATCTTCGGGTAAAACAACGCTGGCGCTGCACGCGATTGCCGAAACGCAGAAAGCCGGCGGTATTGCGGCATTTATAGATGCTGAGCACGCTTTCGACAGTGCCTACGCCCAGGCGCTCGGGGTAGACGTGGATAACCTCCTCGTTTCGCAGCCTGATAACGGGGAGCAGGCTTTGGAAATAGCGGAAACGCTTATCCGTTCGAGTGCGATAGATATAATAGTTATAGACTCTGTTGCCGCGCTGACGCCTAAAGCGGAGATAGAGGGCGAAATGGGCGAATCGAAGATGGGACTCCAGGCCCGCCTAATGTCACAGGCATTACGTAAACTTACCGCGGCGATAGGCAAGACCAAGACCGTCTGTATATTTATCAACCAGCTCAGGGACAAAATAGGTGTTGTTTACGGCAATCCTGAAACCACAACCGGCGGTAACGCGCTAAAATTCTACTCCAGTGTAAGGGTGGATATCCGTAAGGCGTCCAGCATAAAGGATGGAGACGAGCAGCTCGGTGCACGCGCTAAGGTGAAAGTTGTGAAAAATAAAGTGGCCCCCCCGTTCCGTAAAGCGGAGTTCGATATAATGTACGGCAAGGGCATTTCCAAAGTAGGCGAAATCGTCGATCTGGGGGTAGATTACGGAGTGGTTAAGAAGAGCGGCTCATGGTTCTCATACGGCGACAGGAAACTCTCGCAGGGCAGGGATGCCACGAAAGAACTGCTCCTTAACGATCAGGCTCTCATGGAAGAAATAGAGGTAAAAGTACGCGCGGCGATGAAAGAAGCGGCAAAAGAAAAGAAATAGCTCCGGCTTAAAATGTAAAATAGGAATAACCCTTTTACAGAACCTCATATATGGCCGATTATACAAGGGAAGACGAAATTATCATTACGGATCGTTTTAATGATCTGATGGCTACGTGCGGTCGTATCGTCAGGAACGACAACGATGCTGAGATAATACGCAAGGCTTTCCTTCTGGCCAAGGATGCCCATAAAGGCGTTCGCCGGCGTTCGGGAGAGCCTTACATCCTGCACCCTATGGCCGTCGCAAAGATAGTCGTGGAGGAAGTCGGGCTCGGGGTGAAATCGGTCGCGGCGTCCTTACTTCACGACGTAGTGGAAGACACTTCATATACGGTCGAGGAGGTCGAAACCATATTCGGCCCCAAGATCGCCTATATGGTCGACGGTCTGACTAAAATGGCCGGAGTGTTCAACTCGGAGATTTCCAAGCAGGCTGAGTATTTCCGTAAGGTGTTACTCACACTTTCAGATGATATAAGGGTTATATTAATAAAGTTGGCGGACAGGCTGCATAACATGCGGACCATGGACGCCATGCCGAGGGATAAGCAGATAAAAATATCGAGCGAAACACTTTACCTCTTTGCCCCGCTGGCCTACAGGCTGGGTCTTTATACGATAAAAACGGAGCTGGAAGATCTAAGCCTGAAATACCGTTATCCGGAAAAGTATTATGAGATAGAGAATAAATTACGGGAAACAGAGGTGTCGCGCAGCGAATTTATAGAGAGGCTTATAAAGCCGATTCGCGAGAGCATGGCAAAGAATAATATCGACTGCAGGATATCGGGTAGGGTAAAGAGCATTTACTCTATATGGTCTAAAATGGAGACCAAGAAGATAAGTTTCGAGGATGTTTACGACCTTTTCGCAATAAAAATAATATTCAAGCCTTCCGACATAAAGATAACCCCTGAGAAATCGCAGTGCTGGCATATTTATTCGCTTATTACCGATATTTACACTCCTAAGCCCGACAGGATACGCGACTGGGTGACATTCCCGAAAGCGAATGGCTACGAAGCGCTGCATGCTACTGTAA
>CAKUKW010000160.1 GCA_934663885.1 uncultured Tidjanibacter sp. | reverse complement strand
GGGGAGCGGTATTCCACCATAAGGGTAAGGATATTTATGCCATCCCTTTCAAGCAGGACGGCAAGATAACATACTGGGACGAGCAGGGCAACAGTATGAAAAAACAATTCCTCAAGGCGCCGCTCAAGTATACCCGCATAAGTTCCACGTTCTCCCGCTCCAGGCTGCATCCGATCTATAACGTGCGGCGGCCCCATCTCGGAGTGGATTATGCCGCGCCGGTCGGCACGGCGGTGCTCGCTATAGCGGACGGTACGGTCACCGACAAAAGATGGGACAGCAAGGGCGGCGGCAACATCCTGAAGATAAAGCACAGCAACAATTATATCTCCACGTATATGCACCTCAGCAAATATGCGTCGGGCATTAAGGTGGGTTCGTATGTACAGCAGGGCCAGAAGATCGCCGAAGTCGGAAGTACCGGAGCCTCCACCGGCCCGCACCTGGATTTCAGGATGCAGAAGGGCGGTGAATACATCAATCCGCTGAACCTGCCGTCGGGCTCGAGCGAACCCGTAAAGCAGGCTAACAGGGCGGCATTCGGCGCAGTAAAAGACAGGGTGGTGGCCGAACTCAAGGGTGAGATTGCCGACAGCCTGAAAGTCACTTCATTGTAAGTCGCGGAGATCGTTTATGTCGGGCGGCGCTGAAAAAGAAAAGAGTAAGGAAACGGCCCCGGGGAAACTCAGTTTTTCCGGGGCTCCCGTTCCGGAGCGGATCGTAAAATTCATCCGTAAGCATCATGTAATGACTATCGCTACTGTATTGCCCGGGGAAACTCCATGGTGCGCTAACGTTTTTTACAGTTACATGCCCGAAGAGAACCTGTTTGTATTCACTTCTGAAGAGAAGACCCGACATGCGTCGGAAATGTCGGAGACAGGCGATGCAGGAGCCTCCATAGTGTTGGAAACTAAAAATGTGGGACTCGTGCAGGGACTTCAGCTCCAGGGACGGGTGAGCAGACCGGCGGGGGAAGAGATGAAGAAAGCGAAGGCCTCGTATCTTAAAAGGTTCCCTTACGCCTCGGTCGTAGAGCTGACGTTGTGGACTATGGAACCATCGAATATGAAATTGACCGATAACCGATTGGGTTTCGGAAAGAAATTATACTGGCAAAAGTATGGAAGCGGGTAACAGCAATAGGAGGGTAGCCGTCACCGGTGCCACGGGACTTATCGGAAGCAACCTTGTGGCCGAAATGGTTAAAGCCGGATATACGGATATCGTCATTATAGTGCGCAACCGGGAACGCATGGGCGGGCTCGAAAGGACTTTCGGCTTTCACGGGCTTACATTATCCGGATCCTCGGTGGATATTGTCGACCTGGATTTTTCCGACACTGAATCGTTGGAGCGTGCTTTTAAAGGAGCCGATACCGTATTTAACTGTGCCGGCGCCATAATGCAGGGCGAAATGACAGCGCAGCAACTTATAGATAATAATGTTTCCGTGACACGCAGCGTAGTGGAGGCGTCGCTCGCCGCAGGGGTAAAAAAAATTATACATACGAGTTCCATTACCGTCCTGCAACCTCCAGGCGACCATACCACGCCTATAACGGAAGAAGATATGGCTGAAGCGACTGCCTACGACAGCGGCTATACCCGGAGTAAATATTATGCCGACATGGAAATAGCCCGGGGCAGGGACAAGGGCCTGCAAACCGTTATTGTGATGCCCGCCGTAGTCCTGGGGGAAGGCGACTGGTCCCTGAACGGAAGCTCGGCGCTGATACCATTTATTTCGCGCGGATTGCCCGTCTATGCCGAGGGAGTGATGGCCTACGTGGACGTTCGTGATGTCGGGCGCGCCATGATAGCTCTGGATGGCTGCCCTGAGGCGGATGGGGAAGCTTTTATCGTGGCGGGCGGCAACCTGTCATACAGGGAACTGATAACTTGGGGAGCCGGTGCCGCCGGGAAACGGAAACCATGGCTGAGGATAGGTAAGGGCCTGCTGTTGACAGGCTACGGAATAGTAAGGGGACTGGCATGGGCGGGGCTTATGAAAAGTCACGGACTGAAACGGGAAAACCTGGACAGCGTCCTTTATGGTAACCGCTACGACGGCTCCAGAATCGAAAAGTTTTGTAATTTTACATATACTCCGCTGGAAGCTACGGTAGAGAGGAGTGTGAAAAACTACCTGTCCGGGAAGAAATATGGGGACAGGGGGAAATTACAGACCTGAAACAATAAGTGATAAGAAGGCGATGATGTCCAAAACAGGAGTTATAATAGTCGCGGGAGGAACAGGTACCCGCATGGGATCGGAAATACCGAAACAATTCCTCAGGGTACGTGGGAAGGAGGTGCTGGTGTACACGTTGGAAAAATTTCTGGGCGCACTGGCCGGAGCCGGCATAGTGATCGTTTTGCCTCAGGAGTATTTTCATTTATGGGAGAGCATTGCAGACAAGCACGGGCTTCGGGGCACACACCGCGTATGTGCGGGCGGAGAAAACCGCTTTATGTCGGTGAAGAACGGGCTGGCCGTACTAGGCCCGTGCGACATAATAGCGATACATGACGGGGTGCGGCCGCTGCTTTCGGAAGAAATGATAAAAAAGTGCTTCGATATAGCCGCTGCCGAAGGCACGGCAATACCGGTTGTGGAGCCCGCCGACTCTTTCAGGATGCTCTCGGACGGTTATCCCGAAATCATCAGCAGGGCGAACCTGCGTGCGGTACAGACACCCCAGGTATTCAGGGAAGATATAATACGTAAGGCCTATGAGACGGAATATTTACCCCGTTTTACCGATGACGCGTCGGTTGTAGAGCATTCGGGTGTGCGGCTGGTATTCTGCGAGGGGGAGTACCGGAATGTAAAGATAACGCGACCCGAAGATATGCTGTTCGCCGAGGCCGTGATATCCTCCCCATTGTAACAGGGATATGCCATGCCTGATAAATATTGATGCCTTATACGAAAACAGCGGACACCAAACCCTGCTGTGTATTTAAGTAATAAGGATTAATATTCAAACAGAAAAGTAATAATCGTGTTTGATTCAGCCCTATGTAATTTCCGCCTGTCCCTTCGCTCTATAGTTTTTCGCCGTATGCAAGGTCGCCCGCATCGCCAAGGCCCGGGACTATATAGGATTGTACCGTAAGTTCCTCGTCCACCGAACCGCACCATATCGTAGTGCGCGGCGGAAAATGTTTCTTTACATACTCCACTCCTTCTTCGCTGCCTATGCCAGCAGCAATATGGAGCTTCTCAGGCTCGCCGCCCCTGTCGACCAGGGCTTTGTATGCCAGAACGAACGAAGTTCCCGTAGCGAGCATGGGGTCGACGAGGATAAGCGTCTTGCCTTCGAGATCGCCCGCCGAAATATATTCGACCTTCACGGTAAACGACCCGTCCTTGTGATGTTTGCGATATGCCGAGACGAACGCATTGTGGGCATTATCGAAATAATTAAGGAAACCCTGGTGGAAAGGAAGGCCCGCGCGCAGTATCGTTGCCAGGACTATGTTGTCGTCGAAGAGCATCACCTCGGCCTCGCCCAGCGGAGTTTCCACCGTTTTGAGCGAATAGTCGAGGGTTTTACTTATCTCGTAGGCCATTATCTCGGCAACGCGCTCAAGGTTACGCCTGAAACGCATGCTGTCTTTCTGTATGTTTATATCCCTCAATTCTGCGATGAACCGGTTGAGTAAGGTGTTTTCCCTGTCCAGAATATTTACAGTCATAGTTTCGGCTTTATTGGTTACGATTTCCCAAAGATACTTTTTTTAGCGGTTTTTTCCCACTACCTGCGGCGGTAGATTCGGAAATTAAGTTCCCTAATACAAAAAATTGTTGAAGGGATAACGGCCGGCGTGTATCTCGCGCACCATTCCGTAGAGGTACGAACGCAGCTTTTCTATATTTATTTTCTCCCTCGCCGAAATGAATATGCATGGGGAGTTCGCTTTCGCTATCCAGCTCTTTTTTATCTCCTCGAGCGACATATTTTCCCGCGTGCGGGGAGTGAGGTCGTCCTCTTCCTTGGGCGTATAGGTAAAGGCGTCGATTTTGTTGAAGACGAGGAAAACGGGCTTGTCGCCGGCGCCTATTTCGCGCAGGGTATCTTTTACCACCGCTATCTGGTCCTCGAACTGGGGGTGCGAAATATCCACCACGTGCAGCAGGAGGTCGGCTTCGCGTACTTCATCCAGAGTCGACTTGAATGACTCAACCAGTTGAGTGGGGAGTTTCCTGATAAAACCTACCGTATCCGACAAAAGGAAAGGCAGGTTGTCGAGCACCACTTTCCTTACCGTCGTGTCGAGGGTAGCAAAAAGCTTATTCTCGGCAAAAACCTCGCTCTTGCTCAGCAGGTTCATTATAGTAGATTTCCCGACGTTGGTGTATCCCACCAGCGATACGCGAACCATTCCGCCTCGATTACCCCTTTGGGTCGCCATCTGGCGGTCGATGACCTTCAGTTCCTCTTTCAGTTTAGTAATATTCCTGCGGATGACACGTCTGTCGGTCTCTATTTCGCGCTCGCCGGCTCCTCCCCGGGTTCCCGTGCCGCCCCTTTGCCTCTCGAGGTGGGTCCACATGCCCGTCAGGCGCGGCAGCATATATTCGTACTGCGCGAGCTTGACCTGCGTCTTCGCATAGGCTGTTTGAGCCCTCTGCATGAATATGTCAAGTATAAGGCGCGTGCGGTCGAGGATACGGCGCGCCAGCTCCCTTTCAATATTACGGGTCTGCGACGGCGAGAGTTCGTCGTCGAATATTACTACGTCTATGTCATTGTCTGCGCAGTAGGCGGCTATCTCTTCCAACTTGCCGGGCCCTACATAAATGCGCGAGTTGGGCGTTGGCAGTTTCTGCGTGAAACGCTTTACACTCGTTATACCTGCGGTCTCGGCCAGGAATTCCAACTCGTCCAGGTATTCTTCGGCCTGCGAAGTTTCCTGCCTGTCGCGTATAACTGCGACAAGTACGGCCCTTTCCTCTTCTGTAC
>CAKUKW010000159.1 GCA_934663885.1 uncultured Tidjanibacter sp. | reverse complement strand
CCTATAAGTTCGCCTATAATATAGTTGAGGTCGAGCCTGTTTTTAACATAAGGAACAAGCACTTCGTATTTTGCCTTCATAGCTTTCCAGTCGACTCCGTGCATGTTCTCCAGGTAGAAACCATCGCGCATTCCGCGCCATGCCTCGTTGTATATCTGCGCCCATTCCTTAGGGTAATCGGTAACGATCTTCATATTGGAAAGGTCGACCGGATTTCCGAGATTGGCTTTTCCCTGCGGGATATCGGCTACGTAATAACCGCTGCGTCCCCAGAACAGCGCTTTCTTGCTTGCAGGAGAGGCGAACATGATTGCTTCCGCTACCTCGTCGTCTTTTTGCTTGGCAAGGTCGTATACACGCGTACGCATGCCAGTAGAATAATAAAGCTTACCGTTGGCAAGGTAGAAATTGCGTCCGCCGGAGTTGGTTACCGGAACCCTCAATATCCTCTCGGGCAATCCTTCCGTGTCTATTTTAACTGAATTATCCGGCGAATCTTTTTTAACTTCTTTTTTCTTATCATCGGCTTTCTTATCGCTTTCAGGAACGGTTATGGTTACTTCGGCGTCTTTCATCAGGAAAGGAGACGGGGTATCGGCAGCAAGCAACGCTATATAAACGCCGTTCATATTGTTATACACATGATTCCATTCGGTCGAGCCGTACGTAGGCATAAAATCGCGCGCTGAAGAGAATACCAGGTATTTGCCGTCGGTACTGAAAACGGGGGAATAACTGTCATACCACTTATCAGTAACGGGATATTCCTTCCCGCTGGCTATGTTATATACGTATATGACACTGACCTGGTTCTCACCGCTGCGGGTATATGCGAGCCATTTGCTATCCGGAGAAACATTCACTCCGCGGAATTCCCCGTAGGGATCCTGAACGAGCATGCGGGTATTTTTCGACTTGACGTTGAGCAGGTTTATCCTGTTGCTCCTGTCGGTATATATAATGCTGCCCGAGTCGGGGCTCCACTGAATACTGCGTATATAAGTATCGTTGCCGGAGGTCATTTGCATGGGCTCTCCGCCCGGCTCCTGAATCCAAATCTCCGTTTCGCCCGTAACGTCCGAAATATAGGCAATATACTTGCCGTCCGGAGACCATGTCGCTCCACGCTCATGTGCACCCGGAGTGCGGGTTATATTCCTTGTAACGCCCTTTTCTGCGGGTACGTCGAAAACCTCACCACGGGTTGTTACCGCCAGCCTGTTACCATCGGGCGAAAGGCTTACAGTCGTAACGTACTGGGAGCCGTCCTTAATTTCGCTGCGGGCATATATATTGTCGGAAGACAAGGTAATCGTAACTTTTTCGGGCTTTTTAGCCGCAGCGTCCATCTTATAAATATAACCGCCGTTTTCGAAAACTATCGTATTTCCGTGAGCGCTTGGGAATTTCACATCGTACTCGGTAAAGTCGGTAACTTTACGTGTTTCTTTAGTCCGGGTATTGTAAACGAAGAAATTCATAGTGCGGTCACGATCAGAGATAAAGAATATCTCGTCGCCTATCCACATAGGAATTATATCCTGGGCATCATTGTTAGTAATATTGTTCACGGTTTCTGCCGAAGGATCGTATATCCAGATATCGTCGGCCATACCGCCGCGGTAGTATTTCCATGTGCGGAACTCACGCATAACACGGTTGTAAGCCAGTTTGGAACCGTCGGGAGAATAGCTGCAAAATCCTCCTTCAGGTAACGGAAGCTGCTCTGAGAGGCCGCCGCCTTTGTTGACAAGATAAAGTTGGCCGGCGAAACTGCTCCCTTTGCGGTTACGGTAAACGATATTGCCACCGTCGACGGTCCAGCCCATTACCATATTGTTAGGGCCCATACGGTCGCCCAGATCATCACGGGAATTGGTACCCGTATATGTAATACGCAGAGGCTCGCCGCCGCCCAGCGGAATAGTGTAAACTTCGGTGTTACCATCATACTGACCGGTAAAAGCGATTGTCTGCCCGTCCGGAGAGAATCTCGGGAACATCTCGTACCCCACATGCGACGTCAGCCTGCGGGCCTCGCCGCCGTTTAACGATACTTTGTAAAGATCCCCGGCATAAGAGAAAACAATCTCGCTGCCATTGGTTGCCGGAAAACGCAGCAAGCGCGCTTCGTCCGCCTTTGCAGTCAATCCAACGGTAGCCAGGAAAAAAGCAAGAATAGTAATAATGTTTTTCATAATACTTAATATTAGGTTCAAGAATATATCAGACGTATTTCTTATAACACAATAACTATCGTCCCTGCAACTATCAGCGCACCTCCGATAAGTACCTTAGGATCTGCGGGTTCATGGAGTATAAGGATAGACAGCGCGATTGTTATCGCTACGCTAAGTTTGTCTATCGGTGCTACCTTGGAAGCGTCGCCCAATGATAAAGCCTTAAAATAGAACAGCCACGACAAACCGGTCGCCACACCCGAGAGAACAAGAAAAAGGATATTGTTGCGCGACAAGTCCTTTATTCCTTTAAACTCCCCCGTAAAGGCTACGATCCCCCAGGTTATAACCAATATTACCAATGTCCTTATAGCAGTGGCGAGATTGGAGTCGACACCCTTGATCCCTACTTTAGCAAGGATCGCCGTAAGAGCCGCGAAAACAGCGGATAATATTGCATATAGCTTCCACATAATTTCGATAAATACGGTGTAAATGAACGTTCAGTTAAAAGCCGCCCCCATAGTCACCCAGACCGTATATCTATATTATAAAAAATTATACGTATTTATTAAAATAGGGCCTCTGCTTTTTCAATTACTTCCGCATCCCCGGCATCAAGCGGGAATACCACGTCCGGCTTCAGGAACCACATCTCTTTTCCCTGTTTGAACAGCTTTTCGCCGCCCCCCGTAATATTAAGCATTATAACGGCATCCTTTTCAACGTCGCCGCGCTCAACTGCCTGCATAAGCGAATCGAGGGCCACGGCTGCAGCCGGGTGTATGTCTACACCTTCGAGCCTTTCGAAAAGGCGGCCGGCTTTACGCAGGCGGGTATTGGTGACCGCGTAGAATTCACCGCCTGTATCCTTCATCGCATCGTAAAGTCCTCCGGCGATACCGTACGGGGGTCTTCGGTTCGAGAGTACTTTGGCATCTATAATCCCGGCGTGCCGACGCGCTATGTTATCGTCATAAGGCAGTATATGGCGTGAATCCACCCTCCACGCGTCGTACATGGGAACGAAAGGCGCGTTCTGCGAAAGCATCAGTTTCATCTTATTATCGCCGTAGCGGCCGTCTTCGATAAGGCGAAGATTAGCTTCCCATGCCGCTATGGCCCCGGTACCGCTACCGACGGCCTGGAAATAATAATCGGGAATGCGGCCTATGTGGGTGACTGCCGAGAGTACAGTCGTGGCCATTCCGTCGCGGCGAGCGATATTCTTGGCTCCCCCTTCGGCAATGAATTTCGGTGATTTGAGTACTATGTTCCCTAAATGTATTGCGTCGAAGTAATCCCCTCCGCTTTTTGCCGCTATAAGTTTTACGCAGTCGTCCAACGGCTTCTCGAACCATAATGACGACAGGTTATCCTCCGGGACGCTCAGCAGGAGCGGGATTCTGTTGTCGGAACACACTTTGGCGAATGCCCTCGCGGTATTACCTGCCGAAGCCACCACCAATACCTCTTTCTGCCCTTCGGGCATGCGGCCGCAAACGGAATATGCCTCCGTTTCCTTAAAAGAGCATGTAGTCATCCGGGCTCCCAGTTCGGGAAACCAGCCATTGAATGTAATATAAAGATTGCCGAGGCCGAGCTCTTTCGCCAGCCCCTCACTTTTGTATGTGACCGGAGGAGCCGATCCTTTCAATATCCTGCGTACCGGAAGCCAGTCGCAGAATTTATATATGCCGTATTCGTCGCCCTTTACATTCAACTGGCGGCAGCCATACCTCGCCTTTACCAGCGAAGGTGTTTTGCATGCCCTGTCTTCCAATACCCAGCCTTCGTCCTCGAACTCGCGGCCAGTAGCCACACAATTAAGCGTATACTCCGTAGGTTTAAAATCTTTCATTTATTTAAAAGTCCGTTTAAGACATTCTGTTTTTAAAATCTTCGTATCCGAATTCGCGTACGATACGCAACTCGCCATCCTTGCCCGATATCGCTATCGAGGGATGAGAAACGCCGTTGAACATCGTCGTCTTTACCATAGTATAGTGTATCATATCTTCGAAGATAACCCTATCGCCCACCGATGGTTCGCGGTCGAAAGCGTAGTCCCCCATAAAGTCGCCGGCCAGGCAGCAGTTCCCTCCCATCCTCCACCTGATATCGTCACCCATCGGCTCTCTCGCACCGACTATAGAGGGCTTATATGGCATTTCCAGTGTATCGGGCATGTGGCAGGCAAAGGAAACGTCGAGCATAAGGGTATTCACTCCCCCGTTGCGCACTACATCCTCGGCTGTCGCCACCAGCCAGCCGGTGCGCCAGGTAAAAGCGCTTCCGGGCTCCATTATTATCCTGAGCCGCGGGTACCGGGACTTAAAATCCCGGAGCATGGCTATAAGTTCGTCACAATCGTAATCGTCAGCCGTCATCAGGTGGCCGCCTCCCATGTTGATCCATTTGACATCTTTCAAAAGATGCCCGAAACGTTGCTCAAAAGCCGCCAGGGTTTCCCTCAAATCTTTAGGGCGCGATTCGCACAGGGTGTGGAAATGCAATCCTTCCACACCTTCGGGCAAACGTTCGAGATTCTCAGAGGTTATGCCCAGTCGGGAGTCGGGTGAAGCCGGATTGTAAAGGTCAGTCTCGACGGTCGAGAATTCGGGGTTGACCCTCAATCCGCAGGAAATGCCGTTGAGTATGGCCCGCGCGCCGAAACGGTCGAACTGGGTAAGTGAATTGAAAGTTATGTAATCGCTGTATTTGATTATCTCCGGAAATTCCTTTTCAGTATAGACAGGAGCATAAGTATGGGCCCGAGATCCGTACTCTTCAAATACCAGTCGCGCTTCGGCAACGGAACTCGCTGTGGCGC
>CAKUKW010000158.1 GCA_934663885.1 uncultured Tidjanibacter sp. | reverse complement strand
ATGTGACCGTGGGTGACTTTTTCGAACAGTTCGGCAACGGCCTGGTGCTCCGTTCATATGAGGACAGGGCTCTGGGATTCAATAACTCGCTCGAAGGCGTAAGGGCTGGCTTTAATAACGATCTGATATCGGTCAAGGCCATCTGGGCTCGTCCGAGATTAAATATGGAATATGCAGATACATGGGTTCGCGGGGCGGATATTTCACTATCGCTCACTTCACTGCTCAAAATGGACAGGCATTTCCTGGCGGTTGAGGGCAGCTATGTAAACCGTTATGAAGCGGTCGGCAGGCCCGATTACCCTGTAGGTTCAAATATGAACCTTTGGTCCGGCCGCCTGGTTTTCGACTCGGACTGGGGTTTCTCGGCAAGGGGGGAATATGTTGGCAAAGGCGCAGCCGCATACCTTAATACCTCGACAGGGGCTTACGAGGCTAAGCGCGGTAACGCCCAGCTTCTGGAGTTAAGCTATAATAACAGCGGGCTCGGTATTTTCCTTACCGGCCGTCGCCTCGATCACATGGCAGTTAAGATAAGCGAGGCCAATGAAACCGCAACAGAAATGGATGTACTCAACTACCTGCCCGCCCTCATCAGGCAATATCCTTATTCGCTTGCCACGCTGGAGCCCTACAGTACGGAAACAGAGGGAGAACAGGGTGGTCAGCTCGATATTTTTTACACTTTTGCCCGCGGCACCGCACTTGGAGGTAAGTATGGCACCAAGATCCACGCCAACGCCTCGACTTTCTATCCGCTTGAGAAAAAGGGCCGCAAGATGAATGCGTTCTACCGTGATATAAGTTTTGATATAGAAAAACAGTGGAACCGCAAGTTTAAGACAACATTTCTGTATGCCGTACAGACTTTCAGTCCCGACCATGCCGTAACGGGCACTACGTGGGTTAATAACGTTTTTGTCGCGGATCTGCTTTATAAGATCACGAACCGTAATTCTATACGTTTGGAGTTACAGTACCTTTATTGCGATGACCCCAGGCCTGTAAAAGAGCAGTCGGATTGGATGGCAGCGCTGGTCGAGGTAAATTTTGCACCCAACTGGAGCTTCTTCGTCAGTGATATGTATAACCACGGCGGCGAGAAGGTGCATTATTACAGTGCCGGTATGAGTTACAGTAAATCGCGTACGAGGGTAGCGCTCAGCTATGGCCGTAACAGGGCCGGCTATGTCTGCTCGGGCGGCGTCTGCCGCTATATGCCCGCTTATACGGGAGCAAACATAGCCATTACCACATCCTTCTAAGCAACGAAACAGCAGGTTAGAGAATCTATAAATATATACTAAGATGAAGAGTAAACATATTAAATATATCGCATTTTTCATACTGGCCGCCATTACGGTATCCTGTAAGGGTCATCTCGACATTCCCGAGTTGGAGCTTACCTCACAGGGTGGTAAGACCTCGATAGTATCAGACGGTGTGGATGCAATAACATTCAGGGTTGCGGCTTACGGCGAAGATGTTACCGCCGATGCTGTTATTAAGAATGCTGTCACGGGCGAGTTGGTAGAAGGGAATATTTTCTCAACGACTGAAGTCGGGGAATATACATTTGTCGCAACGTACCTGGAGACCGTGTCGGATGAATTGAAAATCGTAGCGAAAGGCACCGATGTGATAATCGGGGTCGATAAGGGAGGCCTCGCTACCGACGGCAGCGAAAAGGCCACGTTTATAGTTACAATGGGTGGAGACGATTTTAGCACTGACGACACCCTTAAAATCAAGGACGAGACCACCGGAGCTTACCTCGAAAGGGAAAGCGACGGTTATTACCGCTATGCACTCAACGGTACTGCTCCGGCATATTTCAGCGCCGAGCTCGGTGAGGCGGAGTCGGTCAACCAAATAAGGGTGGGGCAGAAAGGATTTTACAAACGCGTAGCCATACTGGAATTCACCGGCACATGGTGCGTGAACTGCCCCGACATGGTTACCGCCCTTAACGGGAGCGGAGAGATATTCCGCGACCGCAGCGTAACGGCGGTAATCCATTTTAACGACAAGCTTGCCGTTGATTATGGAGAGTATATTACACAAAACATATTTAAATTCAATACGCTTCCAAGCCTTTCACTTGATTTTGTCCGCAGTATCACCAGGGTGGAAACGGCTGCGACACTTGCTTCCGAAACAATGCGTATGGTGGATGAGAATAGGGCGGTATGCGGCTTTGCGGTTTCGTCGACACGCTCGGGCAACGAGGTAGTGCTGAAAGTCAGCCTTAAGTCGGATGAGGCGAAAGAGTATGGGATCGCCGTTGCACTTCTCGAAAGCGGCGTTACCGGATATCCGCAGCTTTCTTCGCAGGGATACGATAACAATTACGTTCACAACCATACCCTGCGTAAATTCCATAACGACAATCTTTACGGGGTTGATACGGGAATCGTTGCCGCGGGAGCTGAAGTAGAAAGGGAATTTACTTTCGATATAACAGGCTTTAACGCCGACAACTGTAGTTTTGCTATTTTTGCTGTGGACAACCGGGCAGCCAAACCGGTCGTGCTGAACGCAGTGGAGTATAAACTGGGCGAAACACTGGATTATCAATACGAATAATTTACTAATTTTACCGATATGAAAAAGATTTTATTAGCCGTTGCGGCACTTATGGCTACTTCCGCCCTGTACGGGCAGATACCCAACGTTAAAGTAGAAAATGCGAAAGGCGAGACTATTAGCACCTCTACGCTGGGAGAGCATAAAGTGCCTCTTATAGTTTCATTCTGGTCGACTACATGCAAACCGTGCATGCTCGAGCTCAACGCTATAAATGAAATTATGGAGGAATGGCTCGAAGAGGCTGATTTCAAGGTTGTGGCCGTCTCTATAGACGACAGCCGTTCGGCTTCCAAAGCAAAAGCGCTCGTAAGCGGCAACGGATGGGACGATTTTATCGTACTGTACGATAAGAACCAGGAGCTCAAGCGCGCACTTAATGTGAATATGGTGCCGCACGTTTTTATTTTCGATAAAGACGGCAATCAGGTCTACTCGCACGTAGGTTATACTCCCGGCACCGAGGAGGAATATATTAAAAAGATCAAATCCTTAAAATAATCCTAATCAACAATTAACCTTATTAAATTCATATTCCTATGAAGCATTTATTCAGACTTTTACTGACTGCGCTTACCCTGACAGCCGTTTTGGTTTCGTGCAACGATAAGCAGGAGGAAATCAAAGACCTGGTGCTTACTCCAAGCAAAACAACTGTCACGGCCGATGGCGCCGATAAAGTGACTTTTACCGTTAAGTACGGTGAGACCGATGTTACTGCCAGCGCTGAGATCAGCGTCGACGGCACGAAGTTGTCTGCCGCAGAATTTACCACCACCATCGCTGCGGAATATAAATTCAAGGCGGCATACAATGGGAAAACCAGTAATGAAGTTACGATTACTGCTACTGAAGTGCCCGTTGCGGCTTTGGTTCTTTCTGTCGATAAAAATTCCATTATTGCCGACAATACGGATAAGGCCGTCTTTACAGTAATGCAGGACGGTGTGGATGTTACTTCCGAGAGTAATGTATGCCTGAAAAACGGTGTCTGCCTTCTGGGCACATTCTATACCACCTCCGAAGCGGGAGAATACATATTCTACGCTACTCTCAAGGACAGCGACGGAACCAACAAGAGCAATGAAGTGACCGTCACCGCAACCGAAGTGCCCCTTGTCGAATTCGACGCTACCAAAACACTTCATAAAAACGTAACTTACTTCACTTACACCGCTACATGGTGCGGTCCGTGCTATGACTTCAAAACGTACATGAAAAAGATGATTGAAGACTATGGCGGCGATCATATAGTACAGGTAAATTATTATACAGCCGACAGTAATACTAAGGTGGCGTCTAATTTGTCGACAACCATAAGAGGTCAGCTTATTTCAGCGGGCTTTAATTTCAGCGGGGTTCCTACTATCATTACGGAATTGACCGAGCAGGTCAGTAATTCAGATAGAACCATCCGCAGCTCTTACAATAAATATGTAGCGAAGCCTGCAAAAGCGGGTATCAGTGTCAATTCTACCGTAACGGATTTTGCGATTGACGTGACTGTTACGGTGGGGGCTAAGGAAGCAGGTATATATTATATCGGCTCTTTCCTTACGGAGGATAATATCATGGCAAAGCAGTCCGGCCATTCCGGTGAGTATAACCATACCAATGTACTTCGCGCCAAAGGGGAATCGAATATCTTTGGTTCGGAGCTGGGGACTATGGCTGTTGGCGAAACGATCTCGAAAGATTATAGTTTTCCTATGGGCGCGAACTATGTTGCAGAGAACCTTTATGTAGTAGTATATGTACTCTATGAAGATAACGGCGAAAAGATTATTACCAATTCGGTTAAGGCGCCTGCCAACGGATTGACAAATTTCAAGTTTGTGGATTGATAAATAAATTTCCTCTGCGGATATCCAAACCCGGCATTTGCCGGGTTTTTTGCTGGCACTCATAATAGTGGAGCGGTATTTAACTTTATGCGGTACGCAGTATTCCGGTGACCTCCATGAGCACTGTGTTTAGTTAAGGCGTTTGTTTTTTATTATTTAAATGATTAATATTGTGTGTTATATAATAATTGAGTCTATTTTTTGTAAACATTATGGTAATTTATATTTTCTCATAAATCTCAATAATTAACCCTTAAAACTGATCTTTATGAAACGCTTTTTTACATTCTTATTGATGTTGGTGCCACTACTGCTGTTATCTTGCGAGGGGGATGACACAAGGGAGGTGATACTTACCCCTGATAAATCCTCGATTACGGCGGATGGGCAGGATATAGTGACTTTTACCGTTAAATACGGCGACGATGTTATTACTTCAGGTGTTAAAATAACTGCGAACGGGGAAACGATAACGGGAATGTCGTTCTCGACTAATACTGAAGGGGACTATAAGTTTATAGCCGAATATAAGGGGAAAACGAGCAAAGAAGTTATTGTCAATGCGCTGAAACCCGATCAATTAATCCTCACTCCCGATAAGGAG
>CAKUKW010000157.1 GCA_934663885.1 uncultured Tidjanibacter sp. | reverse complement strand
ATCCTGCACATCAGCATCGGCAACTATTCTCCATGTCATTTTCGACCTGATACCGAACCTGTAGTATAAGATATCCTTGTCGTTTATGGAGAAAATAAGGTTTTCCTTCACTTTCAAACTTTGTGGAATTCCTATAAAGTTATTATACCCTGCGGTGTTTTTGCCTTTATCCTCATTGTTATAAAACATGTTTATGCTAACGCTCCTTATATTGTTGACCTCATCATCCTCGTCAAGAAGCGACTGCCTGACGCGTGCATAAGCAGTCAGCAATAGCGAGCCATGAGAAAGAGTGAATTTTATATCGGCCTCACGAGAGGAGAGCGAAGGTATCACGGTACCGAGGTTATCTACGCTTATTTCGAAATTGAACACTCCTCCCAACTCATCGGCTGCGTTAGGAACGTAAGTGATAGCGGTCACCCAATCCTGAGTACCCGGGGTTCCCGGATTGTCGAGATAGATGACTGAGGGAGCGATATCCTGCCCTACGATACCCGTGAAATTGCCTAAAATTTCAACTTTCAGGCTTTTCGTACCCGGAGTTTTCGAATACCACACATAATTTGGTATCATCCTCATACCCATAGCTTTAGAGGCTGTACCCCATTGAACCATAAATACCGACAGCTTTATCGTCCCCCACTCCACGGTTAACTGCGCATTGAATTCGTCCGGGTTGGTGTTGACTTCCGTAGTCGATATTACGATGGTTTTTTTTAATCCGTCAGGCTTCTTCTGAGCGGTAAATTTCGCGGCATCAACTCCGGCCAAAGCACCCACGGACCAGTCGGTCATTATGGGGTTTACCGTGCCCTGGATACGGTTTACCTCTATTTCAACCTGTCCTCCGCCTTCGGGAAAGGCAATATACCGCTGCGAAACGGAGAGCCGGTTACCGTACTGGTCTGTAGCGTACCCGCCCGTGAAATCGTCGTCCCAGTCATTTACTATGTATTCCATCTTTACCTCGTTCTTGTTGAACGCGTCGTCGATATCCGTTTCGCCCGGGCCCTTGACATCCATTATCTTTATGGTATATATATGGTTTCGCTTGAGGTCCTGTGAAAGCTGCGGCTCGTTGATGTTAACACGGTAATATGTCAGTGTAGGGCTGTTATCGTAGTAACCGGCTATCATAAGGCAGGTGGTAGAGTAGTCGTTCTGTATCGGAGCGGGAACAAGGCTCTCGAAGAAATAAAGGCCTGTCTCGATCTTATTCGAAACAGCGTTGCGTACATTTCCGGTATACTTCACTGTTGAGCTGGCGGCAGGCGGAAGCCCGCTGTCTATAATAAAGGCATCGGTCCATGCATTCCACACCTGCGCCGATATCATCTGGAAGTTGCCGGTCGAAGTGTTATTGACGTCCACGCGTGCAACGGCGCGTTTTAGCGGTACGTCGGTGATAGTATTGCTTCCCGCGGTTTTATCGAACTCGCCGCTCATCAACAGGGGAGATTTCATTCCGGCGGTACTGTTAAAGGTAGCTGTCAGGTTTTCGCGCGCCCACTGCTGGGTTTTCCCGGTCAGTGCAGCGTCCAGCCAGTCGCCTACTTCCGGATAACTGCCTTTGTCGACGTAAATATCGAGGTTGGCGATGAACACCATAGAATAGGCATTCTGGGCATCGAGTCCCAAAGGCATACCTATACGGGAATTACCCACTGCCTGGTTGCCAGACGAGGTCACTCCCGAGTAGGAACATCCCAGGTAGTTACCGCTCCCGTCGGAAGTGGGATCGAAGAACAGCGAATAAAGACCCGTTATCTTATTCTCTGCGGAAGTTCCCGTCACGGCGCGCGTAAGATCCTGCTCGGCCGCTCCCTGGATCGAGTACGAAATTTCCATTACGGTCGGATCAGTTCCCGGGTCTACCGGATCGGAACCTAAAACGCAGGATGTCAGCATTGCCGCCTGCAATAACATGAAGGTTAAAAATCCCTTCGAAAAAACTCTTCTCATCATGGTAGGTATATAATTTTAATGTTTTATATCGCATTGTGTTTCCTTAGCTGTGTCGGGCGACTGCGGCATTTGCCTGGGTTCGCACCGCAGCCCCGGTTATTGTAGCTCGTGTTCGTATTCAACCAGCGCGGGCAGCACCCAGTCTTCGACTTTGGTATTTCCGTCGTCCTGGCCGGGCACCTTTCCGTACTCGTCCTCCTCCCAGTCCAAAACCGTATAGCTCATGTGTATGCCTTCGCCTGCCAAAATGAGCTTGAAGTTGGCTATCGTATTGCGGCGTACCTCGTAAACATTCTCACCGTTATCGATTGAGCCTATAAGCGGGAATCTGTATGTATGCACCTGCCAGGGGTCCAGGGGATAGTTAATTTCATCTTTTGTATGAATAATGACTTCGAGGTATGTCGCATAACCGAATGCAATGGCATCTTCAGGAGTTCCTTTCCCCCAATGGTATTCATAGAGGTAAAGCGGTATCATCTCTATCGGCGTAGAGTAGGTTATGACATCGGGAGAGAAGCTGCTTTCGGCATAATGGTCGACCGCATAAGTCGTCATTTCCGCCATGCTAACAGGATTACCCTCAACAAGGCTGCTTATGCTCGGCGTCTGTTTCACTTGTACGGAAGCCAGTTTAGCTGTTATATTGTGAGCCGGCTCCTTTGTTATACTCATCCTAACCTTGCCAACGGCCCGCTTCAAAGTCATACGCAAAGGATCTGTAACATCGCGCGGACCTGAGATATACTCAGTTTTCATTGCCGTCATCGGCAAAGCGGGCGCGCTGCCGTCGTTGTATATAGTATGATCGCCGAACCGGATAGCCCTGAGTTCGTCAATGGTTGCAACCGCATCCAGAAGCGGGGTCGTGATGTCCGGCTCATTGGCGATAATGCAGAATGTCTTACGTCCGCTAAGAACCGTAACATCCACCTCCACCGGGACTGAAGTAAATCCCGCAGGATCGGTCTTATACTCCTTTACTTCCAGTTTCCCATTCCAGTTAAATACCATAAGCCGGATGGAGGTGATCTTATCCTCTGCAGGCGTTCCCGGCTCTGTAACGGCACGGCTGTCTACATGGAACCGCAGATCGACGGCCGTTTCCGGATTATCGTTCTTCACCACGCACGAATGGAGCAGCCCCGACAATCCGAGAAACAAAGCGACGCGTATTATATAATATCTTTTCATTTCTGTTTTTACTATTGGCCTATTGGGCCCTGCCAGTTGACTATTATCCAATCGTTGACCTTGATCATTACTATTACCGCGGGGCCTTCAGCCGAAACGTCCACGTTATATTCGAGTACGTACTCGTCGTAGCGGTCGAGGTCGTTATTACCCGTATACATGGGGTGCTGAAGAATGGCTTGCGTAAGCATGTCGGTCAAAGGAAGACGGATATCGGCACGAGTTGAGTTATGCATTATATCGAGACGAAGGTCGTCTTCCTGTAAAAGGCGCAATACGTTGAAGTCGGCATGGATAACGTTCGACCCGGCCTTGATGTATTGCGGCATATATGTGAACGGGGAGCATTCCCCGAATGAATTGTCGTATTTATAGGAGCCGTTGCTTCCTGTTATGGACACGATGAACATATCCTCGGAAACGGGGGTCTTGTTTCCCTTTACGTTAAGCACTATTTTGACTTTATTGGTGTTTTTAGTCATCGGGATGAGTATTTCGCCGGCTTCGCTCTCTTTCGTGCTGGCGGTAAATACCGTCATTCCATGCATCAGGTCGCCCAAAGGGCCCGATACCTGCGAACCGTCGGTTTTAAGGCTCACCCTTTTATCGCGCAGGGAGCAGTCGTAAACATATTCGTAATCGCCGCAGTCGAGGTTGGCCCACGCCACGGCGGTATAATTGCCTTTAATGAGGTTGACAGAAATGGTATTGTCGGCGGTGAGGGTACCCTCCCGGCGGCTGGCGCGGACCGTTTTGACGAAGGCCCCGCCTGCATCATATATAAAAAGGTTTACGGATTCGGCCTTATCACTGAATAGGTCAGTCGATTTCTCGTTCAGTGTATATTCAAAGCGGAATGCCATATCGACCGTACACATAGACCTGTCGTCCCCGGTATTGATACATCCCGACAGGCATACCGATATGAGAATTACGGCAGTGATATAACGTATTTTCGCTTTGACGAACTTCGTGTTCATATTAGTTTCTTGTTAACCTTCCTGCAGGAAGGGTTTATTCTGTTTTTCGGAGTTTTAAACCCGCTCCGGAAACCCCGTTGCCGCCCGTTGGAGAAAACGGGGTCCGGGAAGCAGATTCTTTATTTTACGGGGCGGGCGATGTTTTATACCTGCCCCGTAGGAAAGTTATTAGTTGCCGAGGATACCACCCTGGTTGATCATCTCCCACGGAGCGACTGTAATGGTAACCTTAAGGAAGGCCTGCTCTTCGAGCGGTTTTTCCGGATCGGGAATAACATTCTTCGGGTCACCGTAACCTGGGCCTGTTATTTCGTTGATTGTTACGTTGTAGAGGTAGTTGCGCGCAACAGTGTACCTTGCCGTTGAAGTGCTGAGCGACTGGTCGCCGAGGTAGAGCGCGTAATAAGTAACACCGTTCACATACTCTTCGACACCGTATTTCGCAACTTCCGCAGCGTAGTTGCCTGCGCCGAGGCCGTCGGGATCCACGAAATCGAGGAACGCTTCCATTTCAGAATTGGTGGTGATTTTTTCCGAAAGGATGTAAGGCAGGAAAGATGCTATCTTGTCATTCGTGCCCGGATCGACTTTCTTACCCACGCGGTAGAAAGTGGTGTTGGCGGTATAAGCGCCTGCGTCGGTTCCGTCCTTGAGTACCCATGTAGCCGGCTCGTATTTACCCTCTATAAGAAGGAAGCTCGAGTTACCCTGCTTGGGAACATTGTTGCTGTTTTCCATCATGTAGATACCTTCGCCTGAAGTGCTGCTCGGTGTTTCCCACCCGGTCATTACAGTCTGGAGAGCCGGGAAATACTGCGATGTGGTTACCGTAGCGTCGGTGAAATAAGGAGTAAGGAGCTGTCCGTTGGTATTACGGTGCGGAAAAGCGTACATGGCATCCGGATTGTTGGCGCCGAGGTACTGTACGGTAGCCGAAAG
>CAKUKW010000156.1 GCA_934663885.1 uncultured Tidjanibacter sp. | reverse complement strand
GTTTGGGGTAATGAATTCCTGCGAAAGAGGCGGCTTGCCATATACCAGTATGGGTCCGTTATCTTCTATCGTAATGTGGAATTTAGGGTCGGCCTTGTGGCTGCCCTGCTGGATTTTTTCTTCAATCTTCATAGCCGTAAGTATTATGTTATCTCGGCAATTAAAATACCAAAAGCCGTGCCGAAACACAGCTTTTGTGTAATATTTAAATATCTAAATAGTAAAATAACAATTAGATAGCACTGATATCAGTCGTCCATCTTAAGTACTGCGAGGAAGGCGGACTGCGGAACCTCCACGTTGCCTATCTGCCGCATGCGTTTCTTACCTTTTTTCTGTTTTTCCAACAGTTTCCTCTTACGCGTTATATCACCACCGTAACATTTTGCCGTAACATCCTTGCGGACTGCCTTTACAGTTTCGCGCGCAATAATTTTAGCCCCGATAGCGGCCTGGATAGCAATATCGAATTGCTGGCGGGGAATCAGCTCCTTGAGTTTCTCACACATCCTGCGGCCAAAATTGTAAGCATGGTCCTGATAGATAAGCGACGACAGTGCATCGACCGGCTCCCCGTTGAGAAGTATGTCGAGCTTGGCCAGTTTACTCTCCCTATACCCTGTCTGATGGTAGTCGAAAGAGGCGTATCCCCGTGAAATACTCTTGAGTTTATCGTAAAAGTCGAACACAATCTCACTCAATGGCATATCGAAAGTTACCTCTACCCTGTCCTGAGATAAGAACACCTGGTTGCGCAACACGCCGCGTTTGTCTATACACAACTTTATGACATTACCCAGATACTCGCTTTTGGTAATTATTTGCGCAAGGATATAAGGCTCTTCTATCTTTTCTACCATTGTAGGTTCAGGCAAACCTGAAGGATTATGAACATCGACCACTTCGCCTTTCTTCGTAGTCACCTTGAACGAAACGTTCGGCACCGTGGTGATCACGTCCATGTCGAATTCACGGTAAAGCCTTTCCTGGATTATCTCCATATGCAGAAGACCCAGAAAACCGCACCTGAAACCGAAACCCAGCGCCAGAGAGCTTTCCGGCTCGAAAGTAAGCGAAGCATCGTTCAATTGAAGCTTTTCGAGCGACGCCCTAAGGTCTTCGTATTCGTCCGCCTCCACCGGATAAACGCCTGCAAATACCATTGGCTTTACATCTTCAAAACCAGCTATAGCCTTGTCAGTGGGATTATTAACATGCGTTATCGTATCTCCTACTTTAACTTCGCGGGAATTCTTTATCCCGGAAATTATATATCCCACATCGCCTGCTTTTATTTCATCGCGGGGAAACATTTTCAGTTTGAGCACCCCTACTTCATCGGCCTCATACTCGCTTCCCGTATTAAAGAATTTGACCTTATCGCCTTTCTTGATAGTGCCGTTAAAAACCCTGAAATATGCTATGATGCCCCTGAAAGAATTAAATACGGAGTCGAAAATAAGGGCCTGTAACGGAGCGTTTTCATCTCCTTTCGGCGCAGGAATCCGGTTTACAATAGCCTCGAGTACAGTTTCTACCCCAAGGCCCGTTCTGGCTGATACGGAAAGTATTTCATCAGGATCACACCCGATAAGATCGACTATCTGGTCCTTAACCTCATCAACCATGGCAGACTCCATATCTATCTTATTTATTACCGGAATAATTTCGAGGTCGTTGCCCAGAGCCAGATAAAGGTTCGATATGGTCTGGGCCTGTATGCCCTGAGTGGCATCGACAACGAGCAGGGCACCTTCGCATGATGCGATTGCCCGTGAAACTTCGTATGAAAAATCGACGTGCCCCGGAGTATCGATAAGGTTCAGTATATATTTTTCATTATCATGTACATACTCCATTTGTATGGCATGGCTCTTAATAGTAATTCCTTTCTCGCGCTCGAGCTCCATATCGTCGAGTACCTGTGCCTGCAGATCCCTCTCGGATACCGTACCCGTAAGCTGAAGTAGCCTGTCTGCAAGTGTACTCTTTCCGTGGTCGATGTGGGCTATTATGCAAAAATTCCTGATATTCTTCATCGGGATAAAAATTTTATAGAGTCTGCTTAAATTTCTTGTCGAAGTTATCTGAGAGCTGTTTTTGATTTGATTTTCACATTTCAGAGGCGAATAGCGGTTCCTGTTTAACGAGAAAATAGGGAAAACAGGAGCAAAAACGCCTCAAAGAACGAAAATCCGGAATCTTCAAACAGACTCTGAGCGTGCAAATTTAATGAGAATTCCGGAAGTATCCCTAAAGCGGGCGTTACATTTTCAATAATAGCTTTATTGCGGCCACAAAAGATGCCGGTCAGCAATACTATAACAAGCCATAAAAGGGGATAAGCATGTATAATTACAAATTATCACAAACACCGGACATTTTTTCAGTCGGGAATGCTATTTTTGCATAAAATTATCCTGATTTCATTTATGGGCGTTATTTCGAAATATGCTTCGCTGGTCAAATTCCCTCACACGGTTTTTGCCCTGCCGTTCGCACTCATATCCTATGTCTACGCACTTGTTTCAACAGGAACCTCTTTCGATTGGTTTCTTCTGTTAAAGATATTGCTCTGCATGGTTTTCGCGCGGAACGCAGCGATGGGATTTAACCGCTGGGCTGACAGGGATATCGATGCGAAGAACCCGCGTACAAGGGAGCGTGAAATTCCGGCTGGTAAAATATCTCCCAGGGCGGCAATCATTTTCGTGACAGTTAACGCAGTGTTGTTCACACTTTCAGCACTATGGATCAATAAACTGGCTTTCTACCTATCTCCTGTAGCATTGTTCGTTATATTGAGCTATAGCTACACAAAGCGCATAACCGCATGGTCGCATCTGGTACTCGGGCTCTCGCTGGCAATCGCCCCGGCCGGAGCTTACATAGCCGTAACCGGGACAATCGCTGTATTTCCACTCCTGATTTCAGCCATGGTGTTGACTTGGGTAAGCGGTTTCGATATCCTATATTCGTTGCAGGACGTAAAATTCGACAGGGAAAACTCCCTGAAGTCTTTGCCGGCACGCTACTCCCCGCGGGCCGCCAAAATAATCAGTATCGTGCTTCATTTAGTAACGGTTTACACCGTGGTCGTCACGGGGCTGACATTCAGGTTTCATATTCTTTATTGGATCGGAAGTATCGTCTTTACATTGCTTATGATTATACAGCACATACTCTCCGCCCCGAAGCGGGCCGACCGTATAGGTGCGTGGTTCGGGCTTGTGAACGGCCTCTCGAGCATAACCTTTGCATGTTTTGCCATTGCTGATATGCTCGTTTACTGAGGTGATATTGTCAAGGCCTCTACGAATATTTTAACTCAAATATATTGACATAAAAAAAGCCGCACAAAATGCGGCTTTTTTAGATATGCGGATATTATACCACATCTATCAATATGGTATTTTCGGACACAGTATCTCCCTTCGAAACGAGAATGCGGGCAACCGTACCGCTGTAGTCGGTCGCTATACTGTTTTCCATCTTCATGGCTTCGAGAATTACAACGTCCTGCCCGGCTTTAACAGCCTCGCCCTCCTTGACAAGTACCTCCAGTATCCTACCCGGAAGCGGTGCAATGACGGCATTACCGGCGGGAACAAAAGTGTTGACCGGCTTCTCGGGCTCGACAACGGGTTGCGCCTCTCCCCTCGGTTTGTTGGCTTCCCAGCGCGCTCTTTTTACTTTTGTCAGGTATTCTTTAGCAACCATCGGGAAAAGTTCCAGCAGAAGCACTTCCTTCTCGTTTTCTGCCAGTAATACGCCGCCATACTCTTCGAGGACGGGATTAGGCTGCATTTTATACTTCGAAGTATCGTAAGGAACCTCTTCCCTCGACCCCGTAATCTTCAGGCGGAACTCAGGATCGACAGGAACTGGGGTTTTACCGTACTCACCCTTGACAAGGCTCACAAACTGGTTTGAAACCGTGGTATATTTGGGCTTGTCCTTTTTGATGTCAAGGGTGCAATTAACTGCCTGCGCGCCTACTATCTGGCTCGTAGGAGTAACGAGAGGAGGAAGCCCGGCGGCGAGCCTTACCTCGGGAATAAGCTCCATCGATTTTTCCAGCAGATCTTCGCTCTTGAACTGCTTGAGCTGCGCGACCATATTTGTATACATGCCTCCCGGAATTTCCGCACGTTTCACCAATTCGTTGGGAGGAGGGAAACCGAAATAAGACTCAATTTTATGGCAGGCGTCTATAAGCGTTTCTTCGTCTTCTTTTTCCGCAGCGGTGATCGCCCTGTCGAATTCCCTATCTATTTCCGCCGGAACTGTATCGTTGACAGGATCGAAAGGCTTCGGAAATTGCTTTACGGTATCGAATTCATCAAGCTCGGCGCGGATATCGTAAAGTTCCCTGTTTATCTTCGATATTGCCTCGAAATTAAGATCGAGTTCAATACCCATTTTTTTACAGAAAACATAGACCAGCTCTATGGCCGGAGCAGCCGGACCACCGGCGAAATTCCAGATATTCGTATCCACTATTTCCGCTCCGGCGGTGATGGCGGCAATTACAGAAGCCAGGCCATAGCCAGGGGTACAGTGGGTATGGAAATCTATTGGAACATTTATCCCGCTTTTTTTCATCAGCCTGATAAGGCCCGACACACGTTTAGGGGGAATGAGGCCGCTCATATCCTTGATTGTTATCATATCCGCCCCGAGCGCGACCATCTGCTTGGCCTTATCAACAAAATATTCGTCTGTAAAAACGGGCTTGGGGTTCTTCTTTCCCCGTAATTTATCAGTAAAACTGAGCTCGGGATATTTAGGGTCAATGGTGTAACAAACGGCGCAGTCGGCCATACCGCCGTATTTTTTTACATATTTTATGGTAGACTTGACGTTGTCGACATCATTCAGCGCATCGAATATGCGCATTATTCCCAGACCTGATTCTATCGAGTTGCGGCAGAATCCTTCGATTATTTCATCGGTATAGGGTGCGTACCCGAACAGGTTCCTCCCCCGCGACAAAGCCGTGAGTTTGGAGGCGTTCCCTACCCCCTCCTTGATTTTCTCCAGCCTGTCCCACGGATTTTCACCGAGGTAGCGCATTACGGAATCGGGAA
>CAKUKW010000155.1 GCA_934663885.1 uncultured Tidjanibacter sp. | reverse complement strand
GGATAATATAGTACTCCTTGACGAATCATTTGACAAATTATACCTGGCCGCAGTACACTCTCTTTCGGTTTCGGACGAAGCGGCGCAAAAATTCCATGATATTAAAATAGTATACACCCCCCTGCATGGCTGTGGTTACCGCCTGGTGCCGGAGTCTTTAAAGAAATTTGGTTTCACAAATGTAATTACTGTTAAGGAGCAGATGGTCCTTGACGGTAATTTCCCCACAGTGGAGTCTCCCAATCCCGAAGAGCCCGCAACCATGAAAATGGCCCTGGATTTGGGGAGGAAAGTAAAAGCCGATGTAATACTTGCAACCGATCCCGACGCAGATCGTATAGCGATAGGTATCCCGGACGACAAAGGGGATTACGTATTGCTCAATGGAAACCAGACATGCGTGCTGTTAACTTACTATTTATGCAGGCGTTGGAGTGAACTTGGGAGAGTGAACGGCAGTCAGTTTACGGTAAGGACTATCGTGACCACCGATATGATGGCCGACGTGCCCCTAAGTTTCGGAATAAAAAGCTACGACTGTCTTACAGGATTTAAAAACGTGGCCAAAATAGTGCGCAGGCAGGAAGCGATGGGCGACCAGTACATAGGCGGGGGCGAGGAAAGTTTCGGCTATATGGCGGGAGATTTCGTAAGGGATAAGGACGGTGTGAGTGCGTGCTCGCTGGCGGCCGAAGCCGTTGCATGGTCTAAAAGCATGAACACAACCATGTATCAATTGATTAAGGAGATGTATGTAAAGTATGGCTTTTACAAGGAAAGCCTTTTTACGGTAGTCCGCGAAGGAATAGAAGGCCAACAGGAAATCGCCGGCATGATGACACAATGGCGCACGAACCCGCCTAAGACCATCGGCGACTCTTCAGTGTTCGTGATACGCCATCCGGAACCGAACCTAAAATAAAGTATTATTTCAGCGTTTACGAACCTCTTGGCTCCACTGAAGATTTCGACACTGTCAATGCCGCGCTAGATGCCAAAATTGAAAAAATAAAAGCAGAGCTGGGATTGGCATAAAAAACACCCTGGAAAAACAACTTAATTATATAACAAAAGACGGCGGCCGCAAACCGGGCCGCCGTCTTTATTTAACGATCCCTTCGGGATATACTACGTTGCTAAGAAATAACCCCTGTGCCGGCGCAGAAGTACCCGACAGGGAAAGGTCTTTTGCCGCTATCAGCTGGCCGAATTGTGCAGGGGTTATCCTGCCCCGCCCCACATCCACAAGGGTGCCTACGATGGCGCGAACCATATTCCTTAGGAAACGGTCGGCCCTTATTGTAAAAACCAGACACTCCCCATCCCGCTCCCATTTGACATATACCACATTGCATATATTGGTTTTATTAGCCGAATCGAGCTTGGCGAAAGATGTGAAATCGTCGAACCGCAGCAACCAATCCGCAGCTTCGTTCATCGCGTTCACATCGAGCGAAACATAATATTGCCACGACATCTCCCTGCTGAAAGGATCTTTATCGCTGCGTATGAAATATTTGTATTCCCTTTCAATGGCACTGAAACGGGCGTGTGCATCATCTTTTACTTTAAATATGGATTTGACAGCTATATCCCTTGAAAGCAAGGCATTAAGATGATAGCATAACCCTTTTGCATCGTCAACCGGGGAACCGATATCGAAATGAGCGACATAATATAAAGCGTGTACACCCGTGTCCGTTCTTCCGGCCCCCGTAACTGTAATATCCTGCCGCAAAATAGCCGAAAGCGCACCCTGAAGCTCGCCTTGAACAGAAAGCGCGTTATTTTGCACCTGCCATCCGTGATAATTTGTTCCTTTATATGAAAGTTCTATGAAATAGCGCATATAATTTACAGCCATATAATGACGTTCTGCAAAAGTAGTAAAATATTTCGCCGGGGCCTTCTGGCTTACCCATGGATTTTCACTATCTTTGCGTAATCCGCTTAGATAGGATGCGGTTCGGGTAAGGCCGGGAAATAAATTCCGCTCACTTTACTATCTTTGTTCGATAACTTCAGGTAAACTATGAAAGCAGCAATAGTAGGTTACGGTAAAATGGGCCGTGAAATAGAAAGTGTACTTGTCGAACGCGGTCATGAAGTAGTCGCTGTGATAGACGAAGGCGGCCATATAGACCTTAAAACGCTTGCGGGCGCTCAAGTGGCGATAGAATTTACAACTCCGGAAACAGCGTTTAGAAACGTGCGTTCCTGTCTGGAAATGCGAGCGGCAGTCGTGTGCGGCACAACAGGCTGGCAGGACAGGCTCCCCCAGGCACGTGACTTGTGTTTGCGGCTCGGAGGAACATTCTTCTACTCTTCTAATTTCAGTATAGGTGTCAACGTGTTTTTCGCTGTAAACGAGAAGCTTGCCGAACTGATGAACGGTTTTCCGCAATACGATATCTCGATGCGTGAAACCCATCATATCCATAAAAAAGACGCCCCCAGCGGAACAGCAGTTACGCTCGCCGAAGGGATAATCGGCGGCGTGGAGCGTAAGTTATCGTGGGTAAACCACCCTACCCTCGAGCCTGAAGTATTGGGAATCGATTCGGTTCGCGAAGGCGAGGTATGCGGGGTGCATGAGGTAAAGTACGAATCGGACACCGACTCGATAGAGATAATCCACTCAAGCAAAAACCGACGTGGCCTTGCACTCGGTGCCGTACTGGCTGCAGAATACGCAATAGAACACAAAGGCGTACTTTCTATGAAAGACCTTCTAAAAATGTAAAATATAAAATCCGCATGAAAGAATTCTGGAATAAACTAAAAACGGTTTTCAGAAACAAATGGTTTAAATTCGGCCTGGTTTCCGTAATCTATATACTATGGTTCGTCGTCTGGTCGAGGAACCCGTGGATGCTCCTCGGGCTTCCCGTGATATATGATATATACATATCCAAATTCCTGTCACGCAAATTGTTGACAAAACATAAAAAGCGGAAGAAAGAGAATAAAGGCTATCGTGAGGTATGGGGTTGGATAGACGCTATTATCTTTGCGGCCATCGCTATTCCATTAATCAGCATATACTTCTTCCAGAATTTCAAGATACCAAGCTCGTCGATGGAAAAGACGCTCCTGGTCGGCGACCACCTTTGTGTAAGCAAACTGGCATACGGGCCGAAGCTGCCTAATACGCCTATATCCATGCCGTTTGTTCACAACTCGATGCCGTTCTCGGGAGGCCGTAAAAAATCTTATTCGGAGGTAATCAAAAGCCCTTACAAGAGGATAGCGGGCTTCGGTGATGTCAAGCGCGGTGATATTGTGGTATTCAATTTTCCCGCCGGAGATACCGTATTGCTTGAGAATATAAATGCTACCTATTATGACATACTGCGAGGATACCAGGCAGAGTACGGGGAAAAAGCAGGGCGTAGCGCTATCGAGCGGCAATTTACGATACAGGCAAGACCTGTTGATAAGCGCGAACATTACGTAAAGAGATGCGTAGCCATTCCTGGCGACACACTTGAAGTTCGTCAGGGCTACGTCTATATCAACGGGAAACAACAGGACACACCTGATGGCATGGAGTTCATGTATTGGATCCGCACTAACGGAACAGCTTTCAGCCGTACGGCGCTCGACAACCTTGGCCTGTCGTCGGAAGATGTTTTACTGGCCGACAAAAACGTATACAGGCTGAACCTCACCCAGGAAAACCTGGAAAAAATAAAACAAATGCCTAATGTGGTGAGCGTGATCCGTCAGGAAGACTACACACCCGACATGAATATCTTCCCGCACGATTATGCCAATTTCCCGTGGTCGGTTGACGCTTTCGGCCCCTTGTGGATACCGGGTAAAGGGACTACCGTAGAATTAAATATGGATAACATAGCGCTTTACGAACGCATTATCAGGAATTATGAGAATAATGCACTTGAAATAAAAGACGGCGTTATCTATATAAACGGCGCTCCTGCCGACAGTTACACATTCGAAATGGACTACTATTTTATGATGGGCGACAACCGCCACGGGTCGCTCGACTCCCGTTTCTGGGGATTCGTTCCTGAAGACCATGTTGCGGGTAAACCTGCGTTTATTTTCTGGTCCAAGAACATGGACAGGGGCGGCATACGCTGGAACAGGATATTCTCAAACCCGAAATAAAGAATACGTCCGGCGGTGGAGCTCCCTGATAACGATATATACAAAACGATAGAAACCCCTGCCGAAGCATCCATAAGGGAACGGAGCAGTAAATTTCTCGCGTATGCCTATCCGGTTACGGATGCGGAGCAGGCCAGGGAGTACCTTGATGCTCTTCGCAAGGAATATTACGATGCCACCCACCATTGCTACGCCTACCGTATAGGGCCACAAGGGGAAGAATACCGGGCCAATGACGACGGAGAGCCATCCGGAACCGCAGGCAAACCGATACTGGGACAGATGATGTCGCGGGAGGTAACGGATTGCCTTATCGTGGTGGTTCGATATTTCGGAGGCACCAAACTGGGAGTTACGGGACTTATCGGCGCCTACAGGGAAGCGGCGGCGATGGTACTCGAGGAGAGCACAATTATAGAAAAAACTGTCGACACAATATTCAGGGCCGGTTTTCCGTATATTAACATGAACGACGTAATGAAAGTCGTCAAAGAAGAGCAACCCCGCATTATCTCCCAGGATTTCGACAATCTATGCGTAATTACCATGGCAATCCGCCGTGGCAGGGCCGGGGTTTTGGAAAAAAAATTGCGTAACATAGAAGGAGTGGAGCTTGAGCTCCGCCAAGGAGTATAAATGAGAGAAGAGCTGAATAAGAAATACGATCACATATATATCAAAGGGGCTAAGGTTCACAACCTGAAAAATATAGACCTTAAAATACCCCATAACCAACTTGTAGTAATAACGGGGCTTTCCGGTTCCGGGAAATCCACGTTCCTGCGCTGCCTCAACCTGCTGGAAACGCCCACCTCCGGCCAGATCCTCTTCGACGGGCAGGACATCACCGCCCCCAAGACGGATATCAACCTGGTGCGCCGCCAGATGGGCATGGTGTTCCAGCATTTTAACCTGTTCCAAAACCTGTCCGTGCGCCGGAACATGACCCTGGCGCCGGTGCAGCTGAAGCTCATGACCAAGGA
>CAKUKW010000154.1 GCA_934663885.1 uncultured Tidjanibacter sp. | reverse complement strand
GCAACAATTGTGCAAAGCCGTCGCTTAAAATGGCTATATTTGTAGAATATATAATGCGCCTTGGCAGAGCACCGGCAAGAAAACTTTCCTTTGTTCTGCACCCGGCTTTCACTATATTTACAGAATATAGGAGGCGCCTTGGCATAGCTCCCGCAAGAAAACTTGCCTTTGCTCTGCGCTCGGCTTTCACTATATTTGCATGGTAAACCGTTTAAATTTATGCCTGATTTTGTAGATATACATACACATGCACCAGAGGGCTCCGGAATCAGGATATATTCCCGCAGGCTCGGTGTGGAAAAGGCCGTTCCTGCCCGGCCATACTCCGAAGGCATACACCCCTGGGATGCCGCCTCCGTCGGTGATACTGTCCCACTGATAGAGTTGCTCCTTACAGATGACGTAGCCGCTGCGGGTGAAATAGGACTCGACAAACTGCATCCTGACTATCCGCAGCAGGGGGAGATATTCCGCATGCAGTTGGAGGTGGCAGAAAAAAGAAAACTGCCCGTTATAATCCATTGCGTAAAAGCGTTTGAAGACGTCATGAAAAGACTTGCTGAATTCCATACAGGCCCGGTCATATTCCATGGTTACACAGGCAGCACACAGCAAACCCAAAAAATTTACGAATCAGGATATTACATATCGGCAGGTAATATTTCACTTGAATCGCCTAAAACTTTGGAGTCATTACAAAACTTTCCGCTGGACAGACTATTCCTGGAGACGGACGATACCGGCATATCTATTGAAACAATATACAACAAAGCATCGCAGGCCTTAAATGTCCCGGTAAATGAACTTGTCAGGCAAATATACGATAATTACAAAACAGTGTTTCCGGAGTTATGAACTGGAATGAACGTACAATATTGCTCTTAGGCGAAGAAAAAACGGAAGTTTTGCGGCGTTCCAACGTCCTGGTAGTGGGATTAGGCGGCGTTGGGGCTTATGCGGCGGAGATGATATGCCGCGCGGGAATCGGGAAGATGACGATAGCCGATGCCGACAAAGTCTCCCCAAGCAACATAAACCGCCAGTTGGTAGCCCTGAACTCGACCATAGGGCAGAATAAAGGAGATGTCCTTGCCGCGCGCCTTAAAGATATAAATCCCGGACTGGAGTTCACCGTAGTAAACGAATATATAAGGGACGAAAAAACTTGGGAGTTGCTCGACAGCGATAAAATTGACTAAGTTGTCGACGCTATAGATACCCTATCCCCTAAAGCCAACCTTATAAAAGGAGCGCTGGAGCGTAATATAAAGTTAGTCAGCTCTATGGGGGCGGGAGCTAAAACCGACCCCACCCTCGTCGAGATAAAAGACATTGGGAAATCGCACCACTGCCCACTCGCACACATGCTTCGTAAAAGGCTCCATAAAATGGGAATACGAAGCGGCTTTTACGCTGTTTTTTCACCGGAGCCGGTACGTGAAGGTTCGATGATAATAGCTGAGGAAACCAACAAAAAATCAAACACCGGAACCATTTCCTATATGCCGGCAGTTTTCGGCTGCGCCTGCGCGTCGGTTGTGGTAAGAGATCTGCTGGGTGAAATGGGACAAAATGAGTAAAACATGATATTATGAAGAACATCGTATTTCTGGACGAATACAGTATCAATGGCGGCGATCTGTCACGGATAAAGTCGCTGGGTAATTATAAGGGATATGAGAACACTGCCCCCGGTGAAATAATCGAACGGTCAAAAGAAGCTCAAATCTTGCTCCTTAACAAGGTCAGGATAACCGAAGAAATACTTTCCAGGCTGCCCCGGCTGGAACTTATCTGTGTGGCCGCCACAGGCATCGACAACGTTGACGTCGAAGCCGCTGCAAAACGCGGGATACCGGTAAAAAATGCCAAGGGCTATTCTACGCATTCGGTGGCCGAAACCACTCTCGGCGGAGCCATAGGGTTGCTGCGTGAAATAGTGTATTACGACGCTTTCGTTAAGGACGGGAGATACGCTTCCTCACCCAAACTGTTCAATTACGACCGACCCACTCACCAGTTGTTCGGAAGGAATTGGGGCATCATAGGGCTGGGCGCGATAGGCCGTGAAGTGGCAGGACTGGCAGAAGCGTTCGGATGTAAAGTGGCTTATCATTCCGTTTCGGGAGCGAAGCGTGAAGAGAAATATCCACACAGGGAATTGTCTGAATTGTTGGGCTGGGCCGACATAATTTCCCTTCACACGCCCTTGAACGACAAGACCCGGAACCTGATAGGAAGTACAGAGTTTGAAGCGATGAAGCCCTCCTCGATAGTAATAAATGTAGCGCGGGGAGGCATTGTTAACGAGCAGGCTTTAGCAGATGCGATAAACAACGCCGGGATAGCAGGCGCCGTGGTAGATGTATTCTCACGCGAACCAATCGCGGAGGACAATCCGCTGTTCAGCGTAAGGGATAAATACCGCTTACTCCTTTCGCCGCACAACGCGTGGTCGGCCGCCGAATCCATAGACAACCTCATTTCATGCATTGCCGATAACATTGAGAATTTTATAAACAATAAATAGATGAACCGCATACACAGGTACAAAGCCCACCCCTGGCACGGAGTAAGCCTCGGGGATAACGTTCCCCATGAAGTGACCACCTTCATAGAGATAGTAACAACCGATACCGTTAAATACGAGGTCGACAAGGAATCGGGATACCTTTCCATAGACCGTCCGCAAAAATACTCGAACATAATCCCGGCGCTCTATGGCTTCCTGCCCCGCACTTACTGCTCGGACAGGGTCGCCGAACTTACAGCCAAGGCAATAGGGCGCGGCAATATCGAAGGCGACGGCGATCCGCTGGATATAGTGGTACTAACCGAGAAATCAGTGACTCACGGCGACATACTGGTCAAATCACGCCCGATCGGAGGCCTGCGGATGCTCGACCATAACCAGGCCGACGACAAGATCATCGCGGTCATGAGCAACGACGCGATATACGACAAATACTGTGACATAAGCGAACTTCCGCAACGGGTAATGGATCGTCTGATCCATTATTTTACAACATACAAGGATCTGCCTTCGGACGAAAGCCAGCGAATGAAATTCATGGGAACATACGGAGCCGCCGTGGCAAGGGACATAATCCTCCGTTCAATTGAAGACTATGACAGGGATATAAAACACAAGGTGAAATAACCCTGCTGCCGAATAAAAAGAGAGGTTTTACGACCTCTCTTTTTATTCGGCACTCACGCAACCGGATATCTCCTGCAATTCCGAATAGTCAAACCAGCAACTGCCCGGCAACCTCTTCGCTTTTGGTTTTTCCGGCCAGTATTTCAACTATCCTTAGGGCAAAGTCTACTGTCAGCCCCGGTCCTTTTCCCGTGATCACGTTCCCGTCGACCACTACGGAACTATCCGTTCGCAGGAGAGCTCCCTGAAGATATGGTTCATAACCGGGATAGCATGTCGCCTCACGCCCCTGCAGTATGCCCAGACCACCAAGCACTGCCGGGCCCGCACATATAGCAGCTACTTTTCCGCCATCGCCATAAAACGCCCTGACCTTTTCTTTCATCCCTTCATGTTCATAATATGCAGGCGTTCCTCCGGGTATGACCAGCATTGCCGCTTCGCCGAACTCCACGGTTTCCAAAACAGCATCGGCCACAACAGGTATATTATGGGCTCCGGTTACAACAATTTCGCCCGTAAGCGAAACCGTCGTAACATCTACACCGCCCCTGCGCAAAATATCGACGGTAGTAACAACCTCTATCTCTTCGAATCCGGTGATAAGAAATATAAATACAGTTTTCATCACTATTAGTATTTCATTAAAGTTCAACCAACGGAGTCCCCGTCATTTCCTCCGGTTGTTCCAGTCCCATAAGTTTGAGCACTGTAGGCGCCACGTCCGCAAGCACTCCGTTTCTGACACTTTTAACCCTGTCTGAAACCACGATAATAGGCACGGGATTAAGCGAATGCGCCGTATTGGGGCTGCCGTCATCATTAAGGGCGTTGTCGGCATTGCCGTGGTCGGCGATCACCACAACCTCGTACCCATTTCTTTTAGCCGCCTCGATAACCTCTTCCGCGCAGGCGTCGACAGCCTTGACCGCTTTGAAAATAGCGTCATAGACCCCCGTATGGCCTACCATATCTCCGTTGGCAAAATTTAATGTTATGAAATCGAATTTCTTCGAATCCAGGGCTTCTACAAGCGCATTCTTCACTTCGTATGCACTCATCTCAGGCTGCAGGTCGTAAGTGGCCACCTTGGGAGAGGGGATGAGTATGCGGTCCTCATTTTCGAATTTATCCTCCCTTCCGCCGTTAAGGAAGAACGTTACATGCGCATATTTTTCCGTCTCGGCTATGCGGAGCTGGCTAAGCCCCTTGCTTGCCACATATTCGCCTATGGTATTTTGCACATTATCCTTATCGAACAATATATGCAGGCCTGTGAATTTAGAATCATAGGGTGTCATCGTGCAATAATAAAGAGGTATGGTATGCATGCCTTCTTCCGGCATATCCTCCTGCGTAAGGACGATGGTAAGTTCTTTCCCCCTGTCATTGCGAAAGTTGAAGAAGATAACCATATCGCCTTCCTTAATAGTTCCGATTGCATTATCGGATGAATCCACCGATACTATAGGTTTAATGAATTCATCGGTTATGCCTTCTGCATAGGATTTTTCAATCGAGCCGATAATATCTGTGGATTTCTCGCCTTTGCCTTCAACCAACATATCATAAGCGATCCTGATGCGCTCCCAGCGTTTATCCCTATCCATCGCGTAGTAGCGACCTATTACGGAAGCTATTCTGGTATTTGTACCGTATATATGCTTTTCCAGTTGGTCGATATAACCCTTGCCGCTCATGGGGTCGGTATCTCTGCCGTCCATAAAACAATGGATAAAAGTCTTTTCAATACCGTATGCTTCCGAAATACCGCAAAGTTTGAAAAGATGCTCCAACGAGCTGTGAACACCGCCGTCCGAAACCAAGCCCATGAAGTGAACCTGCACGCCTTTATCCCTTGCGTATTGGAAAGCCGCCACGACCTCCGGATTTTCCATTATGGAATTATCGCGTACGGCGCGGTTAATCTTCACCAAATCCTGGTACACCACCCTGCCGGCTCCGATGTTGAGGTGCCCCACTTCCGAATTTCCCATTTGCC
>CAKUKW010000153.1 GCA_934663885.1 uncultured Tidjanibacter sp. | reverse complement strand
CCTGATCGGAATACGTTTCTCTGAGCCAATTGAAAAAATCCTCGAAAAACTCGGTGGTCATTTCATGTAGCGGGATGTTCTCGATCTTATAATAATCATTCATAAACTCCTTTACCTTCCCCAAGAGGTGAGTGTAACGGCTCCACGACCGCCGGGTCCGTTTTCCCTGCTCGACCTGCTTAAAATATTTCTCATTGAATCTCTGGGTGAACTCCACAAGCATAATAGATTCCAATTTCGCTTCTTTAACCGGCTTTTTATCTGCTGCGGAATTAAAAAGGCCATTTTTTAAAGTCGTGGGAGTGGCCGGGCTTCCGAGCAAGATCATCTGATTGTATTTATCCCGGAGAGCGGACCTGAAATCCTCGAGTGTTTCATTGATTTTTTTCTCCGCAACCGTCTTACCTATGGTCCTGCCGGTCGGTTTTCCTTTCTCATCCAACTCCCATCTTTCAGGATCGATATGCATCTTTGTGGAGAAGTGAGTGCTTTCACCGTCAATAGTTATTCGCCCGATGATAGGGGCTAATCCCGTCTTCTTATTGATCTTTGTTCTCTGAATAAAATAGGAAATTTCGAATGTGCTTTTACTCGTTTCCATGATAATCCTTTTTCGTTAATACAAAGTTACCTGGTGTTGAAAAAAGCAGCAAAAATTCACTGTCACAGTTTAAGAAAGGGGTAAGACATTTTAAGACGTCGCGTAACCTTTTTTCGGTGACTTCAGAAAAGGTTACGATTTGGTTACGATTGAATGTCTTATTCACCCCTTTTCCAAGGTGGTTCCGGAGTGGGTAGCCGGACATTGGTTGGACACTTTAAGACATGAAAGATGCGATAAATCAGCTACATAACGAGTTAAACAAAAGAAAAAGAGGTACTTGTGAAAAGTACCTCTAATCCTGCCCTGTGCTCCCTCTGGGGCTCGAACCCAGGACCCCAACATTAAGAGTGTCGTGCTCTACCAACTGAGCTAAAGAAGCCTTCCCACGTTTAAGCCTTCCGAAGCAAGACATCGGCTAAACTTAAAGCGGTGCAAATATAACCACTATTTCGTAATTCCCAAAAAAACAACGCACTTTTTAGTGTTCGACGGCCGCTCCCCCGGAAAGGGAATACGGTCTTTGACCCGTACCGAAGTTTCTTTTTGGGTATGGTTTCGATGTCATTTCAAAGAGCAGTTCCCCACCCCCGCAAATATCTTCATAAGTTATATACGCCTTATCGTAGGGCTTGCCGTTAAGCTTGACCGACTTGACATACCTCATGCGGTCACTGACTTTTGGGGCCTTAATCTCCAGGTATTTCCCGTCGTCCACCTTCACCTTGAGGTAAGGAACATAAGGGGCTCCCAGTACGTACTGGTCAGACCCGGGACAAACGGGATAAAATCCCATCGCAGAAAATATATACCATGCCGACATCTGGCCGCAATCGTCGTTACCGCAAAGGCCGTCTATTGAATTAAGGTACATACGGTTCATTATTTCACGAACCCAGTATTGCGTTTTCCAGGGTTGGGAAGTCCATGCGTACAGGTAAGCGACATGGTGGCTGGGCTCGTTGCCGTGCACGTAGTTACCCATTATTCCTTCCCGGGTCACATCCTCCGTATGCTCGAAGAATTCGTCGGGCAGATGCATCGTAAACAGGGAATCGAGCCGCTCCACGAATTGCTCGTCCCCGCCCATCTGCGAGATAAGCCCTTCGACATCGTGAGGCACATAGAACGAATAATTCCACGAGTTCCCTTCTATAAATCCTTCTCCGTGCGTATTGAGGAGGCTGAAAGGCTCCTTCCAGCTTCCGTCCGACATACGGGCGCGAACAAACCGCAGCGACGGATCAAAAACATTCCGGTAATTCATAGCCCGCTTGCGGTAAGTCGCCGCGGTTTCCGTATCTCCGAGGGCAAGTGCGGTGCGGTAAACCGTCCAGTCGTCGTAGGCGTATTCGAGGGTTATCGAAGAGCCGCTGCCGCTACGGTCGAAAGGAACGTATCCCAACCTTTTATATTCTCCGGTACCGTCATAATAATCCACATTGGCACTGCTGATCATGGCTTCCAGCGCCTTGTCTTTATCTATATCTATCCCTTTATCCAGTGCGTCGGCAATAACCGAAACCGAATGATACCCTATCATGCACCAGTTCTCGTTGCCCATGTGAGACCATACGGGGAGCGCCCCATGGACGCTTTGCCCGTAATGGGCAAGCATGGATTCGGCTATATCGCGGCTGCGCTCGCGGTTTATAATATTGAACAGGGGATGCAGCGCCCGGTATGTGTCCCAGACCGAAAAAACAGTATAATTCGTAAACCCTTCCGCCTGATGTATGTTGTGGTCTATACCCCTGTAACAGCCGTCAACGTCCATATAGACCGATGGATTAATCATAGTATGGTAAAGCGAAGTGTAGAACATGGTTTTCTGATCCTCAGTACCTGAAATTTCTATCGCTTCAAGCTCCCTATTCCATTTATCGAAAGCCTCCGCAGCTATTGCGTCGAAGTCTTTTCCTTCCGCCTCGGCCATCAGGTTCTTAAGCGCGCCCTCGGTACTTACGGCCGAGAGGGCTACACGTACCTCCAGCTCATTACCCCCCGCCGGATCGAATTCGAAATAGGAAACTATTCCCCTGCCGGCCATCTCTGGAAAATTATGATAAAGGTCGAACTTGCGCCAGAAACCGCGGTACTGCACAGGCTCCTTTTCCCTGTAGCCGTAATTCTTGACTGGTTTCGAAAAAGACGCGGCGAAATAAGTGTAATTTTCCCTTGCCCAGCCGTTCGTTATCCTGTAACCTGTTATCAGAGTATCGTTCTCAACCCTGATGCCCGCCCAAAGGGTCTTTCCGTCATAGTTATATATTCCGTGCATCAAATCGACTATTATCCGCTGGGCGTCCTGACTTACGGGGAAAGTATATCTGTGCACCCCCACCCTTTCGGTAGCGGCAAGCTGCGCCTTTATATTGTAATCGTCGAGCATAACTTCATAATACCCGGGAACGGCTTTTTCGGTATCGTGCGAAAAACGCGAGCGGTAGCCCGAGCCGGGATCATCCGCGGTACCCGGGTTCAGCATCAATTCGCCGTTCGTTGGAATGACAAGTATGTCTCCTAAATCAGAATGGCCCGTACCGCTGAAATGCGTGTGGCTGAAACCGACTATTGTGGGATCATCATATTGGTAACCTGCACAGTATTTATAAGCCTCGGGCTGGTAGCGCCCGTTGATGCTGTGCGGAATAGTGTCCGTATCGGGACTAAGTTGTACTATCCCGTGCGGGACACAGGCCCCTGGAAACGTATGTCCCATTTTAACGGTGCCGATCATGGGATCAACATACGAGGCTGGTATCCTCTTTTGAGGTTCCTTCCCCGAAACGGCGGTAATACTGGTTGCCATAAGAACAGATAACAGAACAATGGTTTGGATTTTTTTCATAGCTTACAGATTTATCCTTCATTCAGGTAGCGCTGATACTCGCCCCACATTTTTTCAATGCCCGACTCTTCCCCGAACAGCTCTTTCATAGCCTTGTCGAAACTCCACACGTCGAGGTCCCTGACAGTGACATGGAATTTACGGATCGCATCCGGATCCTTTATGGTAAGCCATTGCAGGAAAAAACCTGTGGTTTTATATCCGTCGAGCCAATGGCCTCCAGGTTTGCGTAGCGCTGCGACATCAAAAAAGCCGGCTTCGCTCCTTACAGCATCAGCCAGTCCTTCGATACACGCCCAGAACTCCCGGTTCGTCGAGTATGTGCCGATCCCCCTGGGCTCGTGCTGATAGGCGTGGACGAGCTCATGGAATAGAACACCGCGGGTTTCGTAATCGAGTTTATAAAACGATTCCGCGGCCGACATCCCGACATGGCGCGTAGAATACTCTATATATATTTCCGGAGGCGAGCCCCCTTTGGCCGATATCCCGTCATAATTGCGGAGAGTATAATTAATTTTCCTGACGTCGTACATCGGATCGCCGTCGCTCCAGAATAGTATCTCACACACCTTTCGTGCATGGTAGCAGACATATTCTTCCGGCTCCTGTACCAGGCGGCCATAAAGCGCGGCGCCTTCCGTATCGGGATCCGTTACCTTGAAATCGACTTCGGGGTAGTTAAAATCATACCACCCGGCCATAATATCCCTATCGAAAAATTCTACTTCGGATATTGCGGGAGCGCTGCCGTCTGCAGTTTCGAACTCGAGCATATATCTTTTGTATTTCACGGGAAAAGTTACCGGACAATATATTTCCTGGAAACGCGCACAGAACGACTGCCCTTCTCTGCTGTCTATCACTTCCCATTTACGGCCGCCGTCCGAGCCCAGCAATGTCCATTTTGCCGGATCGCTCTGAGTACCCTCTCCCGAAGAATATAATTTATACCCTACAACGGGCGAATCGAAAGGAGCGTCGAAAACCACCAAATTGATACCTTTAACCCCTTCTATGAACGTCTCCCTGTCACCATCGGAAAGTTCTCCGGGATTTACCAGTGCATTATCGCCGAAACGGGTACATGCGCCGGAAAAAATCACGGTGACGATAAGAATGCAAATACGTAACTTTTCCATAACTACGAAAAAATGATTGGACATCACAAATTTTATATACTCCCGCAGAACTTAACAAAGTTAATAATATAGTCAGGTTTTCCATTATTTATTACATAAATAATCACCGGCGAGCTGCCGCACTGTCCGCCAGCCGTCAGGTGGACCGTGAGGCAATCAAGTGATGAGGTAATACCGGTTTCGGGAAAGCTTGAACGTTTCTGAGAGCGGTATATAAAAAGCCCCTATCCTCCGTAACAAAATAAAACATACAAGCCGGCTGTTTTCAGCCGGCTTGTATGTTTCGCTTTTCACAAGTATTTATTCGTATCGCCCCGAACGCAGGTTTTGAACCTCCCTCGGGGTAAGGAAACGCCACTGTCCCCGTTTGAGCTTCTGTTTGGTGAGTCCCGCAAAATAAACCCTGTCGAGTTTGACCACCCTGTATCCCAGGTGTTCGAATATACGCCTTACGATGCGGTTACGTCCCGAGTGAATTTCGATACCGACCTCGCTCCTTGAGTCGCCCACATAGCTTATCGCATCGGCATGTATCTCTCCGTCCTCTAAAGTGATGCCTTCGGCGATAGAGTCCATATCTGCCTTCGTAAGCGGCCTGTCCAGAGTTATCTGGTATATTTTCTTCTTGAGGTAGGAC
>CAKUKW010000152.1 GCA_934663885.1 uncultured Tidjanibacter sp. | reverse complement strand
ACGTTGCGCCAGTACTCATTGGCTTCCCTGCTCACGAGCTCCCTGTCGTTGCGCGGGTCCATATAGCGGGCGTAGTATGCCGACGACCCCGCGAAACCCGGCATGGTGCTGGTTTCGTAAGGGTATCCTTCCTGCGTGTACCACCCTTCGGCGCGCGCCAAAGGCGGTTCCCCTGAAGCGGTTGGTCGAAAATCGTTTATCGCCGGAAGCTCCAGCGGCAGTTTATCTTCCGGGAGCGGATAGGCGATGCCGTCTTTATAGAAAATTGGGAACGGTTCGCCCCAGTACCTCTGGCGGCTGAAAATGGCGTCCCGCAAACGGTAATTGACCTGCAGTTTACCCAGCCCGCGGGCCTCGACCTCACCGAACATTTTCTCGATGGCGTCCTTCACATCCATGCCCGTTATGAGCCCGGAGTTTATCATCTTACCTTCCTTGGCGTCGTAACTCGACTTCGAGATATCGCCGCCCTCCACTACCGGAACTATGTCGAGGCCGAAGTGTTTCGCGAAGGAGTAGTCGCGTGAGTCGTGTGCCGGGACGGCCATAATTGCTCCCGTGCCGTAACCTATCAACACGTAGTCACTCGCGTAAATAGGAATTTCATTGCCCGTGAACGGATTGATAGCATAAGAACCGGTAAATACGCCGCTCACGCGTTTCGTCTCCATGATGCGCTCCCTTTCCGAACGTTTTTTCGTTTCGGCAACATAGGCCTCCACCGCCTCCCTATTATCAGGCACGGTGAGTTCGCAAAGCATCGGGTGCTCGGGCGCGATTACCATGAACGTCGCGCCGAATATGGTGTCGGGGCGCGTAGTAAATATCTCGAGTTTCTCTTTGCTGTCCTTGATATCGAAAAACATCTGGGCGCCGACGCTGCGGCCTATCCAGTTGCGCTGTATCTCCTTGAGCGACTCGCTCCAGTCTATCGTGTCGAGCCCCGTGAGCAGCCTTTCCGCATAAGCGGAGACGCGAAGGAGCCACTGCTTCATAGTCTTTTGGATCACCGGATGGCCGCCCCTTTCCGAAAGGCCGTTGATAACCTCATCGTTTGCCAGAACCGTACCGAGGGCCTCGCACCAGTTCACGACCGAGTCGGCCCGGTAGGCTATGCGGTAGTTCATCAGAACCTCCTGCTTCCGCCGCTCGTCCATCGCCTTCCACTCTTCGGCGGTGAAGTCCATCTTTTCCGTGCAGGCCACGTTCATCGGCCCCGCGCCCACCGCCTCGAAAGCCTCCATGAGTTCCGAAATAGGGCGCGCCTGCTGCTCGTCGTAGCAATAGTAGCTTTCGAACATTTTAAGGAAGGCCCACTGCGTCCAGTGGTAATACGACGGGTCGGAAGTCACCACTTCGCGCTCCCAGTCGTATGAGAAACCGAGCTTGTCGAGCTGCTCGCGGTAGCGGCACACGTTCTCTTCCGTAGTAACCGCCGGGTGCTGGCCCGTCTGGATGGCGTACTGTTCGGCGGGTAGCCCGAAAGCGTCGAATCCCATCGGATGAAGCACGTTGAATCCCTTCAGCCTCTTGTAGCGGGTAAAAATATCCGAAGCTATGTAGCCCAGCGGATGACCTACATGGAGCCCCGCCCCCGAAGGATAGGGGAACATGTCCAGTACGTAGAATTTAGGCTTCGAAGGGTCGGCTTCGACTCTGTAGGTCTTCATCCGTTCCCACTCCTGTTGCCATTTGCTTTCGATTTCCCTGAAATTGTATTCCATAAATAACGTGAGTTTCACGAATTATTAGATTTAATACCTTGCTTTCTGTGAGTAACGACATACTTATTCGTAAAACTCACGTTAAAGGCATCCGAGATGCCTTAATGTCTTCCATAAACCCCTAAATCCTCCTTTTATAAGGAAGACTTTACCGAAACCTCCGGTTTCGGTCCATATCGAGATAGTCGTTTTACAATCGCGACGATCCGCAAAGTTAACTTTTTGGCGCCGTTTTTACAAGTTGATACGGCAGATAGTAAAAGGGTAGAAACTTTAAAAAGTTTCTACCCTTTTAGGAGTTCATATTAAAAGAATCTAAAGTGCGCATTAGATCATTTTGGCAGATTCCCGAAATTACCCAATAAACTGAACTGAAAAAAAAGTCCGATGATTATTATGGCGGCAAAAACTATAATACCTATATCCAAGTCCCTCTCACTTCTGATTTTAAGCATTACCAGCAACGCGCAGGTTATCACAATCATTATGGATACCGAGATACCAACTGCGACCCTTACCGCCAAATCATGGAGGTAAAGAAGGTCTACGAAAAGCATCAATATCCATACGACGGCGAACACGGATATAAAGGAGTTTATCCTCAACCGGCCATCATCTTCCCTGTTGCGTCTTATTCTACCTTTCTTTATTGAGAACTTGTCGCCTATGCTGTATTTCATAGCTAAACAACTTTTTAGTTGGCGTAATTAGGCAATAACGGGCCGCTTCCGCCTGCACCTGCCGCACATATCAGATAAGCCTCATACGCTTGCTGCAATGCCGCCTGCTGATAAAGGTAAGAGCCGCCTATACCTACGAGCCAGCCATAGCCGTCGGAAACAAACCCTCCTACGACAGAAACCCCCATTCCGACGTAGCAGATTATATTTGCCCATTTAACCGCGTTTAAATATGCGGCGTCACAATCCGACAGCGACCCCCGCGTAGCCGCATCCATTTTAGCCTGACAGTGCATCATATAACCGTGCATCACCGCGAGTGCTATCTTTTCATTCGGAAGCAATTCGTCATTATCGAGATTTCGTGTCGATATTCCCGTCCACGTTCTCCATCACAAACCACTTCCTTATTATCTTAAAAAATGTCGGAGTACCGTTATTGCCGACCCATACGCAATAATCCTCGAAAGTTGCCCCATTTCCCGCATCAGGCCTGATAGAAAGTGATTTATAGTAAGGAGACTGATTTACTATTGTTTCCACATTATATTCCTCCATCGCACTCAAGACCATATCTTCCAATAAAGGATATCTTCATAGGAAATATTTCCGGATTCCGTTCTCGTTACCAGATCGAAAAACCCGTTCATTTCCCGAAGAGTACTTTTAAACTCTTCCGAAGTGGGTGAAACATTCTGTCGCTGGGATTCACATCCTGAAAACGCCAACAATAGCATTACTAAAACCGCAATAATCTTTTTCATAAATTAATAATTTTAAGTTAACGGGAAAATTTCAAATCTGATTCAAAATTTATTTTTAAATATAAATGTAAATTTATTTATTTACAAGGATATAGAAAAACAATATAGGATTTGGCATAAAATAATTATTGGTTATAAAAGGTTGTGTTTTAATAGATCAAAAATAATAACATGGAACGGTAATGCAAACATCCGTTCCGTGCTATTATTCCTTTCATTCGCTTATATCAGCCCCAACCGGCTCAGCGCTGCGGGGATTCCTCCGTCGTCCACACCTTCGGTAATATAATCGGATGCCTCCTTGACGGCCTGGCTGGCGTTTCCCATAGCAATTCCCATGGCAGCATATCTCAGCATGGTGATGTCGTTTTCGCCGTCGCCGAAAGCCATGTACTCATCCCTGGAGAAACCGAAGTGAGCCAGCATTTTTCCCATTCCGATATAACTTTCCGCTCCCTTTCGGGATTATGTCGGTAAAGTCCGGATGCCAACGCGTGCTTTCGCAGGAGGGCATAACATCGAGCATGGATTTTTCCTGCTGCGAGTCACCGAAAAATATAAGCTGTATGTTTTCCCTGTCCCTGATCAGTTGCAGGTCGGTCGGTGTAAGGCGCTGTGTCATACTCGGTATTTGCCATCCTCATCGAGAATTTTCAGGTAACTTTCATAGCGGCTGGGCGCAATCAGCCCTTCCTCCAGCGCATTCACGACCGCACACCCGGGCTCATGAACGTGAGTACAATTATAGTACTGGCACCGGGGCGAATAACGCATGAATTCGGGAAAATAGCGGAATACCTCCGTGCCGGCTATGTCTATCAGTCCGAAACCCTTGATGCCGGGGGTATCCACGATGGCCCCTCCTCCTGAAAGCGGGTACATACGGGCGAATGTCGTGGTATGCATTCCTTTGCCATGGTATGCGGAAATATTGCCTATCCGGATCTCCACCTCCGGCTCGACCGCTTTTATCAGTGTCGATTTACCTACTCCCGAATTTCCGGACAAAAGGGTGGTCTTATCTTTCAGGAGATCCTTTAATTCCTCTATTCCCTCTCCTGTAACGGCCGAGGTCGTCATCACTCCGTAACCGGCTGTCCCGTATATCCAAAGGAATTCCTCCAGAGCCTCGGGCACTTCCCTCGCCAGGTCGGCCTTGTTGAGTATTATCGATACGGGAACATTGTACGCCTCACATGTCACCAGGAAGCGGTCTATGAATTCGTAACGGGTGGGCGGGGCGAACAGGGACGCTACCAGGAAAGCATGATCGAGGTTGGCGGCAATAATATGCGATTCCTTCGACAGGTTAGAGGCCCGGCGTATTATATAATTCCTCCTTGGTTCGATATCAGTAATTACCGTCTCTCCCCCGGGGGGCGTTTCATAGTGAACGATATCGCCGACGGCCACCGGGTTGGTACTCCGCACCCCGCGCAGGCGTAGTTTTCCGCGAAGGCGGGCGTCGAGCACATTCCCTTCTGGGGAAAGCACTTTATATCTGCTGCCGGTGCTTTCAATTACCGTTCCTGTTGATTTCGCTTCCATAGCTATTTTTCAGACGGCCCGGAAGTCGTCCGCTTCGGGAGAGTCACTTCCCGGTTCCGGCTCTTCGGGTTCCCTGTCCCTTTGAAGCTCCGGGTCAACATATTTTTCCTTGGCGTCGAGTATGTACGGGAACACCCAGTCCCCCAGTTTTTTAAGGGGGGGATAGAGCCTCGATCCGGTAATAACTTCCGGTTCCACTATTTTCGTCGTCTTCGTAAAGTTGACGAGGAGTCCGAGCAGCAGGCTGAACACGAGCCCCCATTTGACCACACCGAGGATGAAGCCGCCGAGGCGGTCGAGTATCCCCAGCCCTATCACATGCACCAGCTTTTTGACAAGCCAACCCGCCCAGTAAAGTACCAGTACTACAACAATTAGGATTATGATAAAACTCAGCAGCCATGAAAAGCTTTCGCCGATATTGAGTATCCTGGAGAGCCAGTCGCTGAAGCGGAAAGCAAGGAGTATTCCCAGGAGCAGACCCGCTATGCCGCAGATTTGCGTTATTACTCCCTTTCGGAAACCGCTTATTCCCGCTATAACGAGCAGTATGAT
>CAKUKW010000151.1 GCA_934663885.1 uncultured Tidjanibacter sp. | reverse complement strand
GTCTATACCAACGACAAAGCGCCCAACTACCGCCTCGCAACTATCGACCTTCGCGAGCCGGGCAAAGGCATGACCGACGTTATTCCCGAGGATAAGGGCCGGCTTCTTTCAGGAGCGACTTTCGCAGGCGGTTACCTTTTCGCCCATTATATGGAAGATGCGCAGGTAAAAGTTTACCAGCATAAGTATGACGGCACTCTTGTCCGCCCGGTGGAGCTTCCCGCGATAGGATCCGCAGGGGGTTTCTCGACCAAGGAAGAAGATAAAACGGCGTTCTACAGCTTCTCTAATTTCACGACCCCCGCGACAGTTTACAAATACGATGTCGAAACCGGCGTGTCGGAGAAATATTTCGAACCCAAACTCAGGTATAACCCCAACGAATTCACTTCGGAGCAGATATTCTTTACCAGCAAGGACGGTACCCGCGTACCGATGTTCGTTGTCCACCGCAAAGACATCAAACTCGACGGCAACAATCCGGCCTATATGTACGGTTACGGTGGCTTCAACAGCGGCCGTACCCCGGGCTTCAGCCTCACTGCGCTTTCGGTTATCGAGCAGGGTGGCGTATATGTGCTGGTTAACCTCCGCGGCGGTAACGAGTATGGCGAAGAGTGGCACCGCGCGGGTATGCTGGAGAGCAAGCAGAACGTTTTCGACGACTTCATCGCCGCGGGCGAGTACCTGGTAAAACACGGTTATACCTCGGCTGGCAAACTGGGCATTGCAGGTGGATCGAACGGCGGATTGCTCGTGGGTGCCTGTATGACGCAGCGTCCCGACCTCTTCGCGGTGGCCCTTCCGGCTGTAGGCGTTATGGATATGCTTCGTTACCACCTTTTCACCGTAGGCTGGGGATGGGTAGTAGAATACGGCTCGAGTGCCGATCCGGAGCAGTTCGAGTACATTTACAAATACTCTCCGCTGCATAATATAAAGGAAGGCGTTTGCTATCCCGCGACACTTATTACCACCGCTGACCATGACGACCGCGTGGTTCCGGCGCACTCGTTCAAGTTTGCCGCCGTGTTGCAGGCTGCGCAGGGCTGCGACCGCCCGGCCCTCATACGAATCGAAACCAATGCCGGTCACGGTGCCGGTAAACCGACGGCCAAGGCTATAGAGGAAACGGCCGACGTCCTTTCGTTCTTCTTCTGGAACACGGGCGTTACAGAGATTAAATAATAGCATTACTATTTTATAATTACGGGCGGAGTTATTAACTTCGCCCGTAATTAATACAGGCATTCCCGTATACTGATTAATCAAGACTCCGTTGTTTACCGGAACATGTCTCTTAAAGTATACGGGTATCAAAATATGGGAAAATGAAAGTTTACAAATTCGGGGGTGCTTCGGTGCGTAACGCCGAGGGCGTCAGGAACCTGGCGAAGATAGTCTCGGACGAAAAAGAAAGGCTGTTTGTCATTGTTTCAGCCATGGGCAAGATGACCAATGCCCTCGAGGGTGTATTGGATATGTTCTACGCCGGACGCAGAGAAGACGCTATAACCAGGTTGGCCGCCGTAGAGGATTACCACGACGGAATTGTCGCCGATCTCTGGCAAAAGAATGCCTATGAGGGCGGCATCGCCAGATTATATGCGGAGATCGAAAAGCTTGTTGACGGCGAAGATCCCGCCCTGGGGGAATACGAATACTGGTACGACCGCATAGTGAGTTACGGCGAACTTTTCTCTACTACCATAATTTCCGAATATCTCGCCCTCGCAGGAATGAGCAACCTGTGGGTAGACATGCGTAGGTATTTTGTTACGAGCGACCGTCACCGCGACGCCAATATAGACCTCGACTCCTCGGCAGCGAGGCTCGTTCCACTGGTAGATTTTTCGACCGAAAGGCTTTTTATCGGGCAGGGTTTCATAGGCGCGACCGAGAGCGGGGAAACCACAACGATAGGCCGCGAAGGCTCCGATTATTCGGCAGCTGTCGTGGCGCATATCCTCGACGCTGAGAGCGTGGCTATTTGGAAAGACGTGGAGGGCATACTCAACGGCGATCCCAAAATATTCGATAACACCGAGTATATCCCCGAAATGTCGTACCTGGACGCGATTGAGCTTGCCTTCAGCGGTGCGCAGGTGATTCATCCGAAGACTATAAAACCGCTCCAAAACAAGAATATCCCGCTTCACGTAAAATGTTTCATAGACCCCTCAAGGCCCGGCAGCGTGATACAGGAGCAGGCGGAGCCTATTGAAATGCCGATACTCATTCTGAAAACCAATCAGATACTTCTGACAATCCGCCCCGAGGACTTTTCTTTCGTCCTCGAAGAGCGCCTCGCACAGATCTTCGGCTTGCTTGCACAGTACAATGTAAAAGTGAACCTGATACAGAACTCGGCCCTCAGCCTGAGCCTTTGCATGGATGCGTCGCGCTATCTTTCCGAAATTATAGATGAACTCAAGGGGTACGGATTCCACTCGGTTTACAATACCGATATGGAGTTGCTGACTATCAGAGGTTACACCCCGGTAGAGATCTCAAAATACGCCGAAGGGGAAAACGTCTACCTTTCGCAGCGCACCCGGCGCAATATAAGGATAGTGCGTAGGGCGGCCAATGCTGCAGGTTAGCGGATATTACCACATTTGTGGCGGGAACCGTGCGGAATTACGCCCTTTTTATTACCTTTGCGCTGTAAAACTATTGGATGCTTACTAAAGGTAGGAAGATATCGGTGAAGTAAGCGACCCGTAAAGCTCTATTTTACAGGTTGCCGCTCTTTTTTATCCTGTCGGCTCAGGCGGGAGAATTTTCTTTTTATTATATTTTAACAATCAGCCGCTCCGACGGTCCGGCCGTCATATAGGCAAGCGGCATAAAATAGTTTTCAATCATGAATAACGAACAAGATTCCATCCACGATTTCGATTTCAACCTTATATGCGAATATTATTCATCAGTAGACAGGCAGGGTCCGGGAAGCCCGGAAATTACTCTTAGGGCGTTGAGCTTTATAAAAGGGCTGACGGCCGAATCTAAGATCGCAGATCTCGGATGCGGGACAGGCACGCACACTATTACCCTTGCCCGGAACTCGCCCGGTCATATTACGGCACTCGACCTTTTCCCGAAATTCATCGATATCCTTAATGAAAATGTAGCCAGGGCTGGCCTCGGCGACCGGATAAAAGGTATAGTCGGCGACATGGGAGAGCCTCCCTTCGCGGACGGTGAGCTGGACCTTATCTGGTCGGAAGGAGCCATTTACAACATAGGTTTCGAGAGGGGCATCAACGAATGGCGCAGGTTCCTGAAAACGGGAGGATATTTAGCCGTCTCGGAGGTATCGTGGTTTACACCCGGACGCCCCGCGGAAATAAATGATTTCTGGATGGACGCTTACCCCGGGATAGACACGGTATCCGCAAAAATAGACCTGATGCAAAAGGCCGGATATGCTCCTGAGGCGATGTTCGTACTTCCAGTGGAATGCTGGACAGAGCATTTTTATGCTCCGCAGGAACGGTCGCGCAGAGAGTTTCTTACCAGGTACTCCGGTAATCCGGCCGCGGAGATGCTGGTCAGGAACCAGGTGCACGAAGAGGGGCTTTACAATAAATATAAGGACTATTACGGTTACGTGTTTTATGTAGGTAAAAAAGTGGAGTTATGATGCTTAAAACCGAAAGGCTCAGGATATTGCCGCTTAAGGTGGAGCAATTCCGTATGCTGCTCGACGACCCCGACGGGTTGGCTGGGCAGTTGGGACTCGCCGGGAGGGGTGAACTTATGGACTCCGGAACCAGGCAGGCTATGGAAGGGCTTTACAGAGAAGTTGAAGCCAACCCGCAGAACTGGCCGTGGAATACTAACTGGCAGATAATAGAGGAAACGCAAAATATTCCCGTGGGAAGCGCATGCTTTCTGCGGGATTATGCAAACCCCGTCCGGGTAGGGGTGGGCTATGGAATAGATGCGGCCTATAGGGGCAGAGGGTATATGACGGAAGCCCTTATAGCTATGCGGGACTGGACATTTTCGCATCCCGGCATAGAAACTTTATATGCCGAAACGGCGGAAGATAACAATTCTTCCCAAAAGATCTTGCTTCGGGCAGGGCTTAAACCTGCGGGCAGGGGGGAAGAGGGATTGTTGTGGGAATTAAAAAAGCAGGAGCTTATGGAAGGAGAACAGGAAAACATGAAGATAATATCTGTACGGGAAACCCCCGAATATAAGGAGAAAGCCGTAAACTATATAAGCTCTGCATGGCCTTCCTTACCACGGACTATCTACGAAAATTCCATATCCGGGGCCATATATGCGGCTTCGAGTCTACCCCAGTGGTACCTGCTTGAAAAGAACGGCGCTATTATCGGCTGTGCAGGACTAATAACGAACGACTTCGTGAGCCGTATGGATCTTTACCCGTGGGTATGCGCCTTGTACATAGATGAACTGGAGCGTGGAAATTCTTATGGAAGCCTCCTGCTCGACCGTGCCAGGGAAGAGTGTACAAGGCTCGGTTTTGATAACCTTTACCTCACTACCGGCCATAGGGGCCTTTATGAAAAATACGGATATATGTATATCGGTACCGGCTACCATCCCGGGGATGAAGAGTCGCATATTTACGGCCTCAACATAAAGGTGCAGGAGCTTCTTCGCAGCGGGAAGTATCTGGTCAGGCCCGAGAATCCTGCGGAATTCGAGGATATATACGACCTGATACGGGCAGCTTTCGAAACCGCCCGCGTAAAGGAGGGTGACGAGCAGGATTTCGCTGAAAAACTCCGGTCAAGTGAAAATTACATTCCCGAACTGGCCCTTGTTGTCGAAACCACTGAAGGATTGGCAGGACATATTATGCTTACTAAAACATACATAGATACCGCTGCCGGTGAATATGAAGCTCTCTTGCTCGCCCCAGTATCGGTACTCGCACAGCACAGGGACAAGGGGGTGGGTTCGATGCTTATAATAGAAAGTATGCGCAGGGCGCGGCAAATGGGCTATAAAGCCGTTTTCCTGTGCGGCGATCCAGCCTATTACCACAGGTTCGGTTTCAGATCCGTCGCCGATCTCGGAATGACGTATGTATCCGGCATCGAGGCACAGTATATGATGGTATGTGAGCTGAATCCCGGGGCACTTAAAGGAGTAAAAGGCATCGTAGATTACTGCTGATTTGTCATTAAGTGATTTCTATAAAAAACCGCCCCTTAAAGGCGGTTTTTTTATTTAATCAGCAGAAACTTTTCAGAATTTGAATCCGACGAATATAGTGGCGGTCATGTTCTTTGCATTATTATCAATAAGGGGAGCCCAGCTT
>CAKUKW010000150.1 GCA_934663885.1 uncultured Tidjanibacter sp. | reverse complement strand
TAAAAAAACAGTGTAAAAATAAACCTCGGATACTCCTGTTCCGGTTTCTTCGTGAAAAAATATTATCTTCGTATCCATAAAAATATCGGTTCCGGTGGTTTTGCCGGAAAGTGCTCCGAGGGAAAGTTTAAAAATCCGGATGATGAAATATAAAAGGATACTGCTCAAGCTCAGCGGCGAATCGCTCCAGGGGGGCGGCGACTATGCGTTATCAGCTGAAGTGCTCTCCTCATACGCCTCACAGATAGGTGAAGTTGTAAGTGCGGGGGTCCAGGTGGGAATAGTCATAGGAGGAGGAAATATTTTCCGCGGGGTTCCGGGAACGGGACAGGGCTTCGACCGTGTAAAGGGCGACCAGATGGGTATGCTGGCTACGGTTATCAATTCGCTGGCCCTCCAGTCCGCACTGAAATCCGGGGGAGTTCCCGCGAGGGTCCTTACCTCGATAAGGATGGAGCCGGTAGGCGAATTTTATTCCAAGGACAAGGCCTTGGAATATATGGAGCGCGGGGAAGTGCTCATATTCGGAGGTGGAACTTCAAATCCCTATTTTACCACAGACAGCGCCGCGGCCCTGAGGGGGGTGGAGATAGAGGCTGACGTACTGCTGAAAGGTACGCGCGTGGACGGTGTTTACACTGCCGACCCGGAAACGGATTCCTCGGCCGAAAAATTCGAAAGGATATCCTTCGACGAGGTATACCGAAGAGGGCTCAAGGTTATGGATCTTACTGCTTTCACGCTCTGCCGCGAAAATAACCTCCCCATAATAGTGTTCGACATGGAGACGCCCGGAAACCTCCTTAAGGAGGTGAAGGGAGAAAAGATAGGAACAATAGTGGAATGATCTAAAGAGGCAAGGATATGAAAAAAATAATCGTTATAGCATGCGCGCTGTTTACGGCGGTAACCTTCGCCGCGGCGCAGGAATCATATCAGGAAACGACGCTGGCGAAAGAGGGAACTATGGCGCCGGATTTTAAGTTGAAGATGCTGGACGGATCAACCGTATCGCTGAGCGACTTCAAAGGCAAAGTCGTCGTGCTGAACTTCTGGGCGACATGGTGCGGTCCCTGCCGTGCGGAGTTTAAAAGGGTACAGGCCGACCTTATCGACCGCTACGAAGGTAAGGACCTGGTCTTCCTGCCTGTTTCGAGGGGCGAGAGGAAAGCCGTCGTAGAGAAATTCATGAAACAGGAGGGGTATACTTTCCCCGTCGGGTTGGATCCGAACAAAAAGATATGGGACCTTTATGCCACCAGTTCGATACCGAGGAACTTCATCATTGACAGGGACGGGAAAGTGGTAAAAGCCTCCGTAGGGTATTCACCTGTGGAATTCGAGGATATGCTGGCACTTATCAACGAACTGCTGGAGAAATAACTTTCCCGGGTCGTAAATAGAAAACCGCCTCACCCCGCGATATCGGAAAATAAATTGACAACAAAATATCAAAAAATATAAAGCTATGACCGAAGAAGTAAAACTTATACTCGACGTGGCCGAAGAAAAGATGGCCAAGACCGTCGAACACCTGATCGAAACGATGCTGGGGATACGCGCGGGTAAGGCAAGCCCGAATGTCCTCAAAGGCGTTATGGTCGATTATTACGGCACCTCGACGCCTATACAGCAGGTTGCCAGTGTTACCGTTCCGGATGCCAAGACCGTCCTCATCCAGCCCTGGGAAAAAAACCTTATCCCCGCTATCGAGAAGGCTATCATGGCTGCCAACATCGGGCTCACTCCTTCTAATAACGGCGAGCAGATACGCCTTTCCATCCCGGCACTTACCGAAGAGCGCCGCAAGGAGCTGGTCAAACAGGTAAAATCGGAGGGAGAGAACGCGAAAGTAAGTATCCGTAACACAAGGCGCGAAGCGGTCGAATCTTTCAAGGCCGCCCAGAAGGACGGGATGCCCGAAGATATGGCCAAGGACGGCGAGGGCGACGCGCAGAAGCTGACCGACAAATTCAACAAGAAAATCGACGAGGCGCTCGAAGCCAAGGAAAAAGAGATAATGACTGTTTAGGTAATTCCAGCCAACGGTTTAATAAAATAAAGGTTGCAGATGATGCAACCTTTATTTTATTTCCAGATCAATATTTATCTTATGATAATGCCGATATGTTTATTGCATTATCACAACCCTAAAAGAAAGGTCGCCGGGTTGGTCGCTGGGATAATCGAAATCCGAAGTATTGTAATAAAACCTGACTCTGTTAACCGTATAAGCAAACGTGATCACCTCCTCATAGGTGTAATATTCACTTTGGTAAACATAGTCCCCCCATAAAGATGAGGTCAACGGCTCCTGCATACCATCTGCATTAAAAACATAAGCTAAAACAGCGCCGTTGTTAATTACCCGGCGAGTTATCTCGGGAAAATCCACATCTACAAAGAGACTGCGTATATTACCGTAGTTGTCTTTTGCCTCAGTCCAATCATTGTTTTTTATCAATACGTCGACTGATCGCATATACGGCTCATCCGATGTATCGCATCCTGTAAAAAGCGCAGCTCCCATTAATACGGCAACCGCAATAAGTAATAATTTTTTCATAAGCTATTCTATTGGTTCGTTAATTTTGTCATTAACTCAAATTTAGCAAAAAACGTACTAAAAGGCAACCGACCACCAAAAATAAACCGGAACCACTGCCTTTTAAATATGACGAACGGTGTACCGGTTTGTTGCAGGCAATTAATAATATATATGTTCGTTATACGAAAACCCTCGTACCCCAAGCCCCTTTAAAGCTCGAAACCCGATTTTTCGGGCAAAATGCCGTCGAACGCGTCCTTAAGGTTCTCCATAACCTGTGTATAATTGCGTATATGCACGTTATCGTTAAGGCAGACAAGCTTGTAAGACTGTTTCCTGACGGCTTCAACCGCCTGTTTCGGCCTCATCAGGAGCGGAAACATTTTCGTATCCGAGTAAGTATTATAAGGTTCGAAGTCGCCCCTGCAAATCTGCCAGGTACGCAGCAGTTCGGGGGTAAGGTCCGAGAGCGAACGGAACCTGTGCGACGACGTTTCCGCCAGCTCACTCCCCGCCTTGGCCCAGATATCTTCAAACGTACTTTTCAGGTAGGGCTGCGCGTTATGGGGCGTACGCAGAGTGATAAACTTCGGATAACGTTTCATCCGGTAATTCATCCTGCCTTTCTTTCCGTAAACCTTGTTATACCATTTGTCATGATAACGTCTCATGACCTCCTTCTTGTCGAAATGCCTGTTTATGAGCCTTATATTGTTTTTTATCCTTTTTTCCCACTGCGAAATTCCCGGATGATACTTGAAAACTGCGATATCACAAGGTAGCCCGTCCCTGAAAAAACGCTCTGTGCCGACCGTGTTTATGATAAAAAAGTCATCGTTGAAATAGACGAAATGCTCGGACAGGCCGGGGATTTTATGCATGTGCATTTCTATGGAGCTCGAATTGAAAGTAGGCAGGAACTCACCCGGAATAAAATCCTCATGGCTGACCAGATGGAGCTTGGGATTACTAACGTCGAGCCACTCCGGTTTCTGGCCGCAGGTGACAAAATGAATCTTACGCACCCAGGGAGCGAACTTTTCAACCCCCCGGAACCAGTATTTCAGGAAACCGTAATCCCGGAAACGCGCCTCCGAAAACGAATTGTGCGAGTTGTCGATCTTACCCGAACATTCGGCGAAAGCCTTTTTCCATAGTGGATCGTCCATATCCACCCAGGTTACTACAAAATCTATTTCCATGATTACAATACCTTTACGGTTGCAGTGATCCCGGAGTGCTCATCAACACAAAGATAGAGTCCAGGACATTTGCGGGCGTAAAGATAGTAAATAAATTATTTTATATGATTTTTCCCATCTGCTCTATAATATGAGCGAGGTGTGTTTTCCCGAATAAGTTAGGCTCAGTTTATGCATTGCCCTTGTGACGGCTATATAAAGCATACTGCGGTCGATTTCTGAATGGTAGTTTTTATTATCGGCCTGCGGGATTATCACCTGGTCGAACTCCAACCCTTTTGCCATATGGGCGGAGGTGACGACAATACCCCTCACGAATGCCGCGCTCCTACTGGATAGGAAACACACACCCTCGTCGAAGGCTTTCAGTTTTTTCGACAGCTCTTCGGCCTGCGCTTCGGTTTTGCAGACGATGCCGAGCGATTTATAGTCCGCCTGGCGGAATTCGGATATGAGTTTTGCAATGCCAGCCACTTCTGCTTCGGGGCTGTTGAATTTGAGAAACTGTGGTTTTTCACCATGCCGCGAGACGGTTTCCAACTCGTCGTTGGGGCGGATGCCCCGGGCGAGTTCGGTGATCTCGTAAGTGGACCGGTAGCTTTTGCACAACTTCATTACTTCGCCGCCGCTGAATGTGCGCCGTATCATATCGGCAGTCGATGAGCCGTAAGGGTTGACCGACTGACCGGCGTCTCCGAGAATTGTTTTCCGGCAGTGGTAAAGCTTCTGTATTACTTTGTACTGTACCGGCGAATAGTCCTGCATTTCGTCGATCAGCAGATGTTTCACCTGCGAGTACGGCTTTATGCCTTCAAGAGCTATCCGTAGATAGGCCAGCGGAGCGAGATCGGAGTATTCGAGTGTGCGGTTTTTGCGTAGGCGAAGCATTTCCGGGTGTCCTGTCCACTCAAAAAACTCCTTGTACAGTTGCAAGTCGTTATTCCCGGCAAACATCCCGCGAATTTCTTTTTTCAGGAGGTTCCTATCGGCGGTGGTCAGCATAACGTAGTATTTGGCCTCCATTTCTCCGGCGATATAGTCGGCCATAAGCTCGAACCGCTGCCGCGGCGCGACCCGGTGGAACCGGCAAAACTGCTCGCCGATATACTCATGCGGAATCGTGATATGTTTTATTTTGACATCGACCGGACGAAAACGGGTGTTTTCAACATGGAGAACGAAGTCATCCAGGAGCGATGCGAATTCCGAAGTGGATTTGTAGCGAATCCGTTCTATAAATCCCACAGCCGGTTTGTCAAGCAATTCGGCAACCTGTTCGAAAAAAGTCTGGTATTTATATTTCCGGCCGAGTACTCCCGACAACAGTTCCTCCATGCTCGTTTCGGGGACGGTTTCTTCACCCAACTCCGGCAGCACATTGGAAATATAGTCGGAGAACACCTTGTTGGGCGAGACTATAAGGATATCCTTCGACGAGAGGGTGTCTTTGTTGGCATATAGCAGATAGGCCACCCTGTGAAGCGCGATTGAGGTTTTGCCCGATCCGGCTACTCCTTGAATGATAAGCACCGGGGCCTCTCCGTTTCGGATGATCCGGTTCTGCTCGCGCTGGATAGTGGCGACGATATTGCGCATCTTCTCGTCAGCATTGACGC
>CAKUKW010000149.1 GCA_934663885.1 uncultured Tidjanibacter sp. | reverse complement strand
GTTGTCGGCTCAGGTGGCCATGCTGAGGGACAGGCTTGCAGGAACATCAATAATCGAATTCCAGGAAGACCTTATCGAGGTGTTGCGCACCCTTATGAGCGTGGAATCAGTACTGGCTGTCGGCAAGGGAGGCGATGATAAGATCAGCGACATAATGGGCGATAAACTCGACATCATGGAACGTCGTATCGATGAAATTAGTGAGACGCTGAAGCCCATCGACTGCTTCACAATCCCCGGAGGGCATATCATTGTGTCACAGACACATATATGCCGGACAGTGTGCCGCCGTGCCGAACGTGTCGCCTGCAAGGCCGCTTCGGAAAACGAAATAATGCCCAATGCACTGAAATACCTCAACCGCCTTTCAGACTATTTCTATGTGCTTGGCCGGAAACTTACCGAAAGGCTCAATACGGAGGAAATACTCTGGAAGCCGGAGTGCGGCACAGAAAGGGAATAACAGGGCAAAATGGTTACTTGAAGTACCTCTGGCCAGGCTTCCGACAAGTGCTACCTTTTTTATTTGACCGCAATGGTTAAAACCCTTTGTTATTCTGTTTTTTTTAATACTTTTGCACATTCTTACAACCCTGGAATACTATAAAAGATTGTGCAATTTAAAATGTAGGTGAATATGTATTGGACTTTAGAACTCGCCTCTAAACTGGAAGACGCTCCCTGGCCCGCGACCAAGGAGGAACTTATCGATTATGCAGTACGTTCGGGAGCGCCGCTCGAGGTGATAGAGAATCTTCAGGAGATCGAAGACGAAGGCGACGTATACGAAAGCATAGAAGATATCTGGCCTGACTACCCAAGCAAAGACGACTTCTTCTTCAACGAAGAGGAGTATTGATAATATAGCAAAAATAATGTTTAAGGGTGCGGATATCCGCACCCTTGTTGTTTTTATTTACCTCCTGCCGCCGTTCGGCTTTTAAAAGTTATATTTGTGTGTTCTAACCAATATCCTAATGCCGATGAACAGTAAATATATCATGGCCCTCGACCAAGGGACTACATCGTCCCGTACACTGATAATAGACGGGGAATGCAGGATCGTGACTTCCGCCCAAAAGAGCATCGGACAGATTTTTCCCGGGCACGGGTGGGTGGAGCATGACCCCGACGAGATTTGGGCTGCACAATCGGGCACGGTGGCCGAAGCTATGGCTAAAGCTGGTATTTCGGGGTTGGATATAGCCGCTATCGGGATTGCCAACCAACGTGAAACCACGATAGTGTGGGACAGGAATACTTCGCGCCCCATATACAATGCTATAGTTTGGCAGGACAGGCGGACGGCCAGCTATTGCGAGGAGTTGAAAAAGAAGGGGCTTACGGGGATGATCCGCAAGAAAACCGGCCTTATAATAGATGCTTACTTTTCTGCCACAAAAGTAAAATGGATACTCGACAATGTTTCCGGCGCCAGAGAGAGGGCGGTCAGGGGGGAATTATGTTTCGGAACAGTCGACAGTTGGCTGACATGGAAGCTCACCCGCGGCAAGCTTCACGTGACCGACGTTTCAAACGCGTCGCGCACAATGCTTTTCAACATCAACACGCTCATGTGGGATAAAGAGCTGCTGGAGCTTTTCGATATTCCCGAGTCGATGCTTCCGCAAGTGGGCCCAAGCAGCGGGATATTCGGTGAAACCGCCACCCCTTTATTATCCTCCGCCATACCTGTTGCAGGCATTGCGGGTGACCAGCAGGCAGCGCTTTTCGGACAACTATGCTTCTCGGAAGGGAGTGCTAAAACCACATACGGTACAGGGTGTTTTGTGATGATGAATACGGGAGGCAAGCCCAGGCGTTCGAAAAACAACATGCTCTCGACTATTGCGTGGCAGATAAACGGCAAAACGACATACGCGCTCGAAGGAAGTGTATTCGTCGGTGGAGCGGCCATACAGTGGCTCAGAGACGGGCTTGGGATAATAAAATCGGCCGAAGAAACTGAGAAACTCGCCTTTGCGGCTGAAGATAACGGTGGCGTATATTTTGTTCCCGCCCTGACCGGGCTGGGTGCGCCGTACTGGGATCAGTATGCCCGCGGGACAATTATAGGAATAACCAGAGACACTACCGCCGCGAATATAGTCAGGGCGGCGCTGGAATCTATAGCATTCCAGGTATCCGATGTGGTAAAGGCGATGGAATCGGACGTGGGAATGAAACCCGCACTGATGAGGGTAGACGGCGGAGCTGTCGCAAATAATTTCCTTATGCAGTTCCAGTCAGATCTAATCGGTTGCCCGTTGGTTCGTCCCTTTATATTGGAATCCACGGCCATGGGAGCGGCTTATCTGGCGGGGCTCGCTGTTGGATTCTGGAAAAGTATGCAGGAAATTGAAGCGCTTTCCGGAATAGACCGGAGGTTCGAGCCTAAAGACTATCCCGATATCATCGACGAAATGAAAAGCCGCTGGGCCGAGGCGGTCGGAAGATCTCTCGGCTGGGCAAAAGAATAGCATATGGTTGCTCCCCCGGTTAACAACCCATAAACGGGACCAAGGAAAGGCGTTCCATATTTGCTCGAAAGAAAATTATAACTATATTTGCACCCGCTTGATTGAGCCATGGTGTAATGGTAACACTGCAGATTTTGGTTCTGTCATTCCAGGTTCGAGTCCTGGTGGCTCAACAAAAAGCCGCTCTCAAAAGGAGCGGCTTTAGTATGTTGGGATAAGGTAATGAAAAGGCTAAATTTGCATTATTAAATTGACACACTATGAATCTGATAAACTTAAAAGAAGCGACAAAAGAGTTGCAGGAAAAGGCCTGGGAATTATATGAAAGCAGTTTTCCCGAATATGAAAGATGGACAAAGGAGGCTTTTATGCGTGCTTCCGATGACGAACGCTTCAAGACCAAACTTCTTGTCGATGAAACCGGAGGGCTCATTTCCATCATTTACTACTGGACTTACGGTAAGTTCCTGTATGTGGAATTCCTGGCCGTGAATCCCGCAATGAGAGGCCGTAATATCGGCTCCGGGATCATTACTGCCTTGGTAGAAGAAAATCCCGGCCGCAGGATTTTGCTTGAGATAGATCCGCCGGTGGATGAAATATCGATCAGGAGGCTGCGTTTTTATGAAAGGCTCGGTTTCGTTGCAAACGGGTATGAGCATATCCACCCTTCATACGTTTCCGGCGACGGAGCGCACCCGCATCTGCTGGTTGTCCTTACTAACATGGGAACCATAACATCCGACGAGTTTATGGAGTTCAGGACATTTTTGTTGTCTGTATTGGAAAAGTATGCGGATTAGGAGATGCCATTACGTTAACACACCCGGCAGTCGCTTATAGAAGATTTCCGAAAGTGCGCTTGCCAAAGAAATAACGCAGCACTACGGAACCGCGGTAGACGCCTTCAGGCTTTGTCGTGGCGGAAGAGAGTATTTTGGCGCGCTTTTGACTCAGTCCGTTTTTCCTCCAGCGGTAAAAATCCCGGTGGGCCCTGTATACGCTTTTAAAAAAGCCGTATTGTCCTTTTAGTAAATAGACCGTAGAAGATAAGAAGTCGAAAATTACTCGTACTGCGAAGACAGGAATAAAACGCCTCACGGGAAGGTTCTTATAAAGCATTGCGAGGCTGTTACGGTAATTTAGGTATATTTTCCGCGGGGAGTGGTTAGGGAGCGTTCCGCCTCCCAGATGAAAGACAACGCTACGCGGCTCGACTCCTATTTTATATCCATGCGACTGTGCCCGCCAGCAGAGATCTATTTCTTCCATGTGCGCAAAGAAATCTTCATCGAAGCCCCCTATCTCAGTGAAAAGTTCTTTACGGCATGCCATGCATGCCCCCGAAGCCCAGAAGACATGGCGCGCTTCATCGTACTGTCCATCGTCTTTTTCTACCTTCGACAATATGCGGCCCCTGCAGAACGGGTATCCGAAGATATCGATAAACCCTCCTGCGGCACCGGCATACTCGAAATACTCTTTCTGCCTGTATGAACGTATTTTGGGTGAAACCGCGATCAGCTCGTGATTGGCCTCCAGGGCGGCCACAAGGGGTTCGCACCATCCTGTAGTGGTTTCCACATCCGAATTGAGTAATATGAAACAATCTGCTTCCAGTCCTGCGAGTGCAAGGTTGTATCCTTTGGCAAACCCGTAATTATTGTCGAGCCTTATAACTTCGACCGTGGGAAATGATTCGGCAAGCATTCCGGGCGATCCGTCGTCAGAGCCATTGTCGGCAACGACTATTCCTATATCGTCAGGCGTAGCAGCAATGACAGAAGGGAGAAACTTTTTTAAATGCTCCATCCCGTTCCAGTTGAGTATTACCACTTTAACGCCCGCCATATTTTCTTTTATTTTACGTCGGCCTGAATAATTACAGGTCTTCAGATTCGGGATATTTATGTTTCCAGCGCCTATGCGACCACATCCAGTATTCCGGCTTATGTATAATCTCGGCTTCCAGGCATTTGGCGTAACGCTGGGTAAGTTCAAATTCTTTGAGCTCCTCTTCGCCATCCCATATTATTTTGAAGCTTATCTTGTAATGCCCTCTCTTTAATTTATCCATCGCGACGAAATATACAGGCATTCCAAACTTCAGGGCCATCTTTTCCATACCCATGAAGAATGCTGTCGGCCGCCCCAGGAAATCGAACCAATGCCTGACAACCTCCCTGCGCGGTGGGGTCTGATCGGCAATAAGCCCTACCGTGGAACGTTTGCCTGCCTCCCGGTTGCTTACAAGGCGTCGCAGGATCATGTTCATCGGAACCGGGGTCATACCAGAACGGGAGCGCATTCTTTTGTAAAATCCGTCGAAGGCTTTACTGTGAAGGGGACGGTACACCCCCAGGAGCTCTCTATTCGGTTCCATGCCGAGGGCGTAGGCCATAAAATATTCCCAAGAACCGTAATGGGAGGTAACGGCAATCCAGTCCTTGCCAGTCGTTTTCTGCCTGTGAACGGTTTCATTCTCTATGATTATCCGTTTACGGAGCGATTTCATCGAAATCCCGGCAAGGTCTATCGTATCAACGAATACTTCGGCCAAATGCCTGTAAAAGCGGCGCTCGATAAGTCTTAACTCCTTTTTGCTTTTTTCAGGAAATACCTTTCCGATATTATCACGGGCCACTTTTACCCTGTAGCGGAATATGTAATAAAGGAAGAAATAGATTATGCCGGCCAGGACATAGTAAAGAAACCACCATGGCAGGTAACCCACCAACCTGCACGAATAGTAGATCAGCGAGGCACCGTAACCGGTTCTTTTCTCCCTTTTGCTTCTTCCGTTATCCATGCAGAGCTATTCCTGTTGTGTTTCTTCCGCCTGTTTGCCCTTGTTGTACGTTTTCCCCGCGAGTACTATAACGAACTCTCCTTTGGGAGCGTGGGTGCGGAAGTGTGCGG
>CAKUKW010000148.1 GCA_934663885.1 uncultured Tidjanibacter sp. | reverse complement strand
ACCGTACCCATAGGCATTGAAAGGGACAGTGCTGGAATACCCATAACAAAAACCTTCGAAGTGGCGGTTTCCGATGAAGGCAAGATAGGGGCGGCGGTAAACATGCTGGCGCTGACACCGGTCCATACCAAGAAATATACTTTCTGGCAATCGTTCCCCACTGGGGTGAAGCGGGTGGGAAGCGAAATTAGCGGCTACTGGAAGCAGTTGAAAATGATTGTCAAGCCGAAGACGGAGGCATACAAGTCGCTCGGCGGCCCGCTGTCCATCGGCAACATATTCCCTTCGAAATGGAACTGGCAGAACTTCTGGAGCATTACGGCTCTTCTTTCGATAATACTGGCAGTCATGAACATACTGCCGATACCGGCGCTCGACGGAGGACATGTAATGTTCCTGCTGTTCGAAATGATAACGGGACGAAAGCCCGGGGATAAATTCATGATATACGCGCAGGTGGTGGGCATGGCGATACTGCTGTCGCTTATGATATACGTCACATGGAACGACATAAGCAGATTATTTTTCAAGTAATTATAAATTATGCGTGATTTTATAGGTGTATTATTTTTTATAATTTATAATTAACTATGGCAAAGGTTAAAAAAGCATATTTCTGCACATCCTGCGGTTACGAGTCGTCCAAATGGCTGGGCAAATGTCCCTCGTGTAACGAATGGAACACGTTCACGGAGGAGATAATAAGCCGCGGGAACGAAAAACAGGCGGCCTCTTTCGGACGTATGGCGGCGAAACCGCAGCCCGTGCGTGAAATAGAAGAAATACCCCACCGCAGGATAAAACTGGCGGGAGACGAGCTCAACCGTGTGCTGGGCGGGGGAATGGTGAAAGGGTCGCTCGTACTTCTGGGGGGGGAGCCGGGGATCGGCAAGTCTACCCTTGCCCTGCAGGTCGCCCTTCACAGCGAAGGGCTGAAAACCCTTTACGTTTCGGGCGAAGAGTCGCCGCAGCAGATAAAAATGAGGGCCAACCGCCTCGGCGAAGGGGCCGGCGAATGCCTCGTTTATTCGGAAACTCTCCTTGAGGACATCCTGATACAGATAGAGGAGAACAGGCCGGATCTCGTTGTCATCGACTCAATACAAACCATATACAGCCAGGCCATAGAGTCTTCGGCAGGTAGCGTTTCACAGATCCGCGAGTGTGCTTCGATGCTGTTGAAATACGCCAAAACGAGTGGCACTTCAGTGATAATGATCGGCCATATCACAAAAGACGGCGCCATAGCGGGGCCCAAAGTGTTGGAACATATAGTCGACGTGGTACTGCAGTTCGAGGGTGACAACAATAACGTTTACAGGATACTCCGCGGTATAAAGAACCGTTTCGGGGCCACGTTCGAGATAGGCGTTTACGAGATGCGCGAGGAAGGACTCGCCGAAGTAGCCAACCCTTCCGACATACTGCTCTCCCATTATGACCAGCCGTTGAGCGGTATCGCCGTTGGTGCGGCGGTCGACGGTATAAGGCCTTACCTTATAGAGGTACAATCATTGGTAAGCAACGCGGCATACGGTACCCCGCAGCGTTCTGCTACGGGATACGACGCCCGCAGGCTCAATATGCTCCTGGCCGTGCTCGAAAAGCGAGTGGGAATGAAAATGTTTTCGAAAGACGTATTCCTAAATTTTGCCGGAGGGTTCAGGGTTTCCGACACAGGTCTCGACCTCGCGGTGGTTTCGGCAGTGATCTCTTCCTACTTCGACCGGCCTCTCGCCGAGGGAGTGTGTTGTGCGGGGGAAATAGGCCTCTCAGGGGAGATAAGGCCCGCACCGCGTACCCAAGAACGCATCAGCGAAGCAGCCCGGCACGGTTTCCGCAGGATAGTAGTTTCGGGTTACGTAAAGGACAAAAGCGTGAAGCATAAAAAAATAGAAGTGGTTTATGTGAACCGCGTGGACCAACTACCGAAGGCGATATTCGATTCAAAACAGGGCGGGGATTGATCCGTTTATACCTAAGATAAGTTAAGGTGGGCCGCAATTGCGGCCCACCTTTTAATTCAGGCACAAGCCGGCCCGGTAAAATAAGTCCCGCCCTTAGCCGCATGTAAACATGAATAGCTGCCAAAGATGATTATTTGTTGATAACTTATCCACTACTCGTAACAATACCTTAACGTAAAGCTATACTTTTGTTACCGATACCGGCTCCCGTAAGGCCGCACTGTGCGGCAATAGGGATTAAAAGGGAATCCTGTGAAAATCAGGAACTATCCCCGTAGCTGTAAGTTCCATCATAAGCAGGTGAATCCTTTGCCACTGGCCGCTGCGGCCGGGAAGGCGCACCCGCCGGAACAAGTCAGAAGACCTGCCGTATCCAGTAAACGATCCGGAGCTTTCGGGAGAAGGGCGTCGGGACTGATTTTTGACACATCACTCAGGCGGATGTAGGGAATTAAGATCCAGGAATTGTTTTCCTGCCGTTTCGTGTCCGAAAAGCATGACGATCACATAAACCAATAAATATGGAAACATTTATCATAAAGCGGGATGGAAAACAGGAGCTTTTTTCCGTCGAAAAGATACAGGGCGCCATTGCCAAGGCATTCCTGTCGGTCGGCAGTTTCGCCACACAGGACGTTATTACCAACATCCTGAGCCGTGTCAGCATAACCAACGGCACCACCGTCGAGGAAATCCAGAATCAGGTCGAAACGGCCCTTATGGCGGAAAGGTATTATAATGTTGCGAAAGCATATATCCTATACCGCCAGCAGCATGCCGAGGACAGGGAAGTCAAGGAAAAACTGAAGTTCCTCATGGATTATTTCGACGCCTCGAACGCCGCCACGGGAAGTAAATACGACTCGAATGCCAATGTGGAGAACAAGAACCTGGCCACCCTCATAGGGGAGCTCCCCAAATCCAACTTCATACGCCTCAATCGCAGGATGCTGACCGACCGTATCAAGGAGATGTATGGCAAGGAAGTAGCCGATAAGTATATAGAGCTGTTAAGCAACCATTTTATTTACAAGAACGACGAAACGAGCCTCGCCAACTACTGTGCAAGCATCACTATGTACCCATGGTTGATAGGGGGCACCGTTGCTATCGGCGGCAATTCCAAAGCACCCACAAACCTTAAATCTTTCGCTGGCGGTTTCGTGAACATGGTATTCATGGTTTCAAGCATGCTGAGCGGCGCCTGCGCCACGCCTGAGTTCCTTATGTATATGAATTATTTCATAGGACTGGAATTCGGTAAAGAGTATTATAAAGACACTCATAAGGTAGTCGACCTCTCCCTGAAACAGCGTACGCTGGATAAAGTGATAACCGATTATTTCGAGCAGATAGTATACTCCATAAACCAGCCGACAGGCGCACGCAATTTCCAGGCGGTTTTTTGGAATATTTCCTATTACGACCGCTATTATTTCGAAAGTCTCTTCGAGAATTTTGTTTTCCCGGACGGGAGCGCGCCCGACTGGAATTCGCTCAACTGGCTCCAGAAGCGGTTTATGAAGTGGTTCAACGGAGAGCGCACCCGCACGATACTGACTTTCCCTGTGGAAACCATGGCCCTGCTGACCGAAAACGGGGAGCCAAAAGATAAGGAATACGGAGATTTCACAGCGGAAATGTATGCCGACGGTCACTCGTTCTTCACATATATGAGCGACAACGCCGACTCGCTCAGCAGTTGCTGCCGCCTCCGGAACGAGATAACCGACAACGGGTTCAGCTATACTCTCGGTGCGGGCGGCGTTTCGACGGGTTCGAAAAGCGTGCTGACGATAAACCTGAACCGCTGCATCCAGTACGCGGTGCGTAAAGGCATGGCATACCAGTTCTTCCTGGAGGAAGTAGTCGATCTGGTGCACAAGGTGCAGATGGCATACAACGAGAACCTGAAATATATGCAGTCGAAAGGCATGTTGCCCCTCTTCGACGCGGGCTACATAAACCTCGGCCGCCAATACCTTACCGTAGGTGTGAACGGGCTGGTGGAAGCTGCCGAATTCCTTGGGATACCCATTACAGACAACCCCGATTACGAACGCTTTACACAGGAAATACTGGGCACCATAGAGCGGTACAATAAGAAATACCGGAGCCCGGATATTATGTTTAACTGCGAGATGATTCCGGCGGAAAACGTAGGGGTGAAACATGCGAAATGGGATCGCGAAGCGGGGTACACAATGAACCGCGATTGCTATAACAGCTATTTCTACATAGTGGAGGACGAAAAGACGAATATCCTCGACAAGTTCCGCCTGCACGGCCATAAATATATAGAGCATCTTACCGGCGGCTCGGCGCTTCACCTCAACCTGGAGGAGCACCTAAGCAAGGAGCAATACGCCCACCTTTTAAAAGTGGCGACAAAAGAGGGGTGCAACTATTTTACTTTCAATATCCCTAATATGGTCTGCAACGACTGCAACCACATCGATAAACGCAATCTCAAAGTGTGCCCCAAATGCGGCAGTAACGACCTCGATTACCTTACCCGCATCATCGGCTATATGAAACGTGTAAGCAACTTTTCGCAGCCGAGGCAGAAAGAGGCGGCGCAGCGCCACTATGCCTCGCCGGAGCAACTTTGACTGTCATGCTGCGCCTGGCCGGTTACGACATAGTTTTCCAGGAAATACCGGGCGAGGTAACGCTCGCCCTCAATATTTCCGGATGCCCCAACCGATGTGCCGGTTGCCACAGTCCGCATTTACAGCAAGACATCGGTGAGCTGCTGGATGAGGGATTATTGGCAGGACTGCTCGAAACCTATGGCGGCTCGGTTACATGCGTCTGTTTTATGGGCGGGGACAGCGATCCCGCCGAAGTGGAGCGGTTGTCACTCTTCATCCGCTCCGAAACAGGCAACGTACTTAAAACTGCGTGGTATTCCGGAAATCAGGATTTTCCCGGAAGATGTTCGTGGAAAAGTTTCGACTTCATAAAACTCGGTCCTTACGTGCAGTATCTCGGCGGGCTTGACAGCCCACGTACCAACCAGAAGTTTTACCGTATAAAAGACGGAGGAGTTTCCGACCTTACAAAATCCTTCCTAAAAAACAGCGGATTACGGAAACAATGACTATATTTATAGAATATAGGATGAGGTTCGGACAAAATGAAAGTAAACTTTCTTTTGTCGCCCGCCTTTTACTATATTTGCCGCTTGTTTGACAGAACGGGTGCCGGATATATACCCCTATGTATTTTTGCAGGCGCCCGGAATCGGTTTCAATTTATTGAATATATATTGAACAGATTCTGAATTAATCGGAGTAAAATATTATGAACTGGTTAAGGGAGTTGTTTTTCGGCCAGGGAGTGGCCCATTCCATTCTGATGATGGCTATAGTAATCGCCGTCGGGATACTGCTGGCTGAGTGAAAGGGAGTCCTTTCCGGTCGGCACATTAATCTTAAGTGCGAGGCAGA